>DLXL01000349.1:4559-6593 GCA_003448025.1 Saprospirales bacterium
ACCCCATAAACCCCATAAACCCTAAATTCCTCATTGTTTCAGCCGATCCTTGTACTTCTCCCTGAACTTCTTCACTTTGGGAGCTATGATGAAAGAACAATAACCTTGATTGGGATTGTCTTTAAAATAGTTTTGATGGTAGTCCTCCGCTTTATAGAATTTCTCGAAGGCAGAAATTTCCGTAACTATTGGATCGTCCCAGGCTTCTTTAGCCTCTATCTTGACCGCTTCTGCTGTTTTTCGTTGTTCTTCGGAGTGGTAATAGATTACGCTCCGGTATTGCGTTCCCGAATCGTTCCCCTGGCGGTTTAAGGTGGTGGGATCATGTACCGTAAAAAATATATGCAGGATATCTGCATAGGAAATGATTGCAGGATCGAAAGTGACCTGAATCACCTCGGCATGGCCTGTCAGTCCGGAGCAAACCTCTTTATAGGTCGGGTTGTCAATATGGCCACCTGAGTAACCACTTTCCACTTTTAATACGCCTTTGAGGTCTTGATAAATAGCTTCAACGCACCAAAAACAACCGCCACCTAATGTGGCGATTTCTGTTTTTCCGGAAGGTGCCGGTGCTTCCTGTGTTACACTTTGCATGTTGGAAACTGAAATTGATTTTTCTGGCTGCCCTGCTCCGCAGGCGATGCCCATGGAGGCAACCAAAGCAAATAGGATGGATAGTTTCATGTGATCAATTTTAAGGTTTAACGTAAAAACAAGGAAAGTGTTTCTGGATGCAAGTGCTTTGGTGGGAGTTGTCTTTCCCAGGACCTTTATGCTACCTTTGCCCGAAATTTTTTGATATGCCACTCATTAATCCGCTGCCTCCTGACCATGATGCTGAGGTAGCAGAATTAGCCCGGTTTTTCAATGAAACACTGGGGTTTTGTCCAAATTCCGTGCTCACCATGCAGCGCAGACCTCAAATTGCCAAAGCGTTTATTCAGTTAAACATGGCAGTCATGCAAAACCAGGGCCGTGTTACCAGTGACCTTAAGCGGTTAATCGGGTATATGGCTTCATTGACGGCAGGTTGTCAATACTGCCAGGCGCATACCATCAGAGCAGCTGAGCGTTATGGCGCTGAAGAAGGCAAGTTGGAGCAGATTTGGGAGTATAAAACCCACCCTTCTTTTTCGGAAGCTGAACGGGCTGCTTTAGACTTCGCAGTAGCAGCTTCAGTAGTACCCAACAGTGTGGACAATTCCATTGCTGAAAACCTTAAAAAACATTGGGATGAAGGAGAAATTGTAGAAATACTAGGTGTTATTGCCCTTTTTGGATATCTCAACCGTTGGAACGACAGCATGGGAACCAGCCTTGAATTGCCCGCTCAGGAAAGTGGACAACAATATCTGGGCAAGCATGGCTGGACGGGTGGCAAACACCTTTAACCTCCCCCTTATTATGAAAGTAGAACTCTGGGCAATCGGGAAAACCAACGAAAAATACCTGGAAGCAGGCATCAGTCTTTTTGAAAAGCGGTTGAAAAACTACCTGCCTTTTACTCTATTGATTCTGCCGGATGTTAAAGTCAAATCCAACGATTCCGATACCCTGAAAAAGGAAGAAGGCAAATTGATCTTATCCAAACTTGCCCCCGACGATTGGCTTGTATTGCTTGATGAGCATGGTCAGCAACTCAGTTCAATGGAACTTTCAAAATGGATGGAAAAACGTCTGGGGGATTCCAGACGAAAAATGATTTTCCTCATTGGCGGTGCTTTCGGATTTTCCCCCGATGTTTACACCCGCTCCAATGAATCTCTGGCATTATCCAAAATGACCTTCAGTCACCAAATGGTACGGCTGTTTTGTCTGGAACAACTCTACCGGGCTATGACCATCCTCAAAAACGAACCCTACCACAACGAATAAAAGGCACAAAGAAGCAAACACCAAGGCACAAAGTCACTAAGGCACTAAGGCACAAAGTCACTAAGACACCAAAACACTAAGACACCAAAACACTAAGGCACAAAGTCACTAAGACACCAAAACACTAAGACACCAAAACACTAAGGCACAAAGTCA
>DLXL01000349.1:6740-7520 GCA_003448025.1 Saprospirales bacterium
CACTAAGGCACAAAGTCACTAAGACACCAAAACACTAAGACACCAAAACACTAAGGCACAAAGTCAACGTGACACTGCCCAACCGAACGCCAACATAAACACATAAACACATAAACACATAAACACATAAACCCATAAACACTCAAACACTCAAACACTCGAAAACTCATGTACAACCTGGAAATCAACCATATCATCATCGGATTCACCTGCCTGGTTTCCCTTATGGCATTGAACAATCCGTATTGGACGTATAAGCTCAAGCATTGGCCATATGAGGAAGTAAAACATGGTGAGTATTATCGGTGGCTTACCAGTGGTTTTTTACATGGCGATGTGATGCACCTGGCCTTCAACATGATTACGCTGTATTTCTTTGGAAGGATCGTGGAGCAATGGTTTACGTTCATTTTTCCGGTAGGTGGAAAAATCATTTATCTGTTATTCTATTTGGTTGCCATTGTGGCGGCATCCTCCGCCACCTTCTTTAAATACCGCACTTCGCCAAACTTTGCCAGTATTGGGGCTTCAGGAGCGGTAGCTGCTGTTCTGTTCGCCTCTATTTTGATGCTGCCTACCAACAAAATTTACCTTTTTTTCATTCCTGTTGGTATACCCGGATTTCTTTTTGGCATCCTGTACCTTTGGTTTAGTGCGTATGAAGCCAAAAAAGGGCGCGATAATATTGACCACACTGCGCATTATTACGGGGCAATATTTGGCTTTTTATTCCCGATCATTTTTGAACCTCAGCTGTTCATCTTGTTTTTGACTCAAATA
>DLXL01000349.1:7682-13699 GCA_003448025.1 Saprospirales bacterium
CCATGGAATGTTCCGGAGCGGACATTTTTCAAGGAATTACCGGCTGTGCTGTTAGTTTACCTTGTACCTTTGCAACCAATTCGCCTCGACAGCGTTATAATAGTAATTTCAAATTTGCATCCTTAAACATCACAGCAAATGGCACATGAATTCACAGATGCCACCTTCAATACAGAAGTTCTTGGCACAGATAAGGTAACAGTAATTGATTTGTGGGCAGAATGGTGCGGTCCATGCCGTATGATGACACCTGTTATTGAGGAGCTCTCGTCAGAGTATGAAGGTCGCGCAGTTATAGGCAAACTGAACGTGGATGAAAATCCTGAAGTTCCAACCAACTACAACGTTCGTGGCATCCCTACATTCCTCATTTTCAAAGGCGGTGAGCTGAAAGAAAAGGTAGTAGGCGCCCAAACCAAACAATTCCTGAAGGAAAAAATTGATTCTTTGTTGAATTGATTCGCTGAATTTTGGCTAAAAAGTCAACTTTTTGGGCCAATTATAAAATGGTGAGGTGGATTTTTCCATCTCACCATTTTTTGTTTTTGAAAAGAAAAACTGCACTTGAGCGGACTTTTATAGTTTTGCGCGGTCATTGCAAACCGATAAACCCTGATTCAATGGCAGCAACAGGTTAAATCTCTGAACCTTGATTGCTGCGAACACACTACGAAACATGAACTTTTCCTTCAAAACGCTCAACAATCTGGCCGGTTGGATCACCTTCGGCATAGCAGCAATTGTACTTGGTCTCGCCGCTGAACCAACAGGAAGCCTCTGGGACTGCGGTGAATTTATTTCCGGAGCCTACAAACTTCAGGTAGTACACCCACCTGGCGCCCCTATTTTCCTCCTGATAGGTCGTCTGTTTACTTGGGTTGCTGAAATGTTTTCCGACAATCCTTCCACCATTGCCTATTCCGTAAACTTGCTTTCTGCATTATGTACTGCGTTTGCCGGATTGTTTGTGTGCTGGAGCACAACCATTCTTGCCCGCCTCATTCTGGTGGGTAGAGAAGAGGAACCTCAGGGTGGCCAGGCCATTGCAGCCATTGGCGCCGGAGTGGTAGCCGGGCTTTGCACTGCCTTCACCTCCTCCATTTGGTTCTCGGCGGTAGAGGGTGAGGTGTACGCTATGTCGACCTTCTTCACTGCCATGACGCTTTGGGCAATGCTGAAATGGTACAACCTGCCTGATAATGCCGAAGCTGATCGCTGGCTGGTATTTGCCTTTTTCAGTACCGCCTTGTCTATCGGAGTTCACTTGCTGAGCTTGTTGACCTTTCCGGCGTTGGCCATGTTCTACTACTTCAAAAAGGCCAAAAAGCCAACGGTTCCTGGAACCCTGGTTTCTGCCGGCGTTGGGGTTGTTTTTATTGTAGCCATCCAAAAATTCATCATCGCAGGTATTCCGTCGATGTGGGCTTCCTTCGACAAATTCATGGTGAATAGCTTTGGGATGCCGTTTTATACGGGTATTATTCCGGTTTTCCTCATTTTTGGTGCTGCCATCTGGTATGGCCTGAACAGAGCCCAAAAAACAGGAAACGGTATTCTCCAGCGCATCATCGTAGCCTTGGGCGTAGTTGTTGTTGCGTACCTGTCATACGGCATGGTAATCATTCGTGCCAATGCCAATACGCCGATCAACATGAATGATCCCTCAGATCCAATGCGACTCCTTCCATACCTCAATCGTGAGCAATATGGAGAGCGCCCGTTGTTACGCGGGCCGCATTTCGATGCGCAACCTGTTGGCATTGACGCTGAAGACCGTTACGGGAGAGTTGGCAATAAGTATATGGTAGTGGATGAAAAGGTGGAATACGAATATTCCTCCAACGACAAATCACTCTTCCCGCGCATGAGTGACTATTCGCAGGGCAGACCTGCTTTGTACCGCAGATGGATAGACAAACCTACCGGAACGCCCACATTTGGCGATCATCTGGAGTTCTTCTGGAAGTACCAGTTGGGCTGGATGTACTGGCGATATTTTATGTGGAACTTCTCTGGCCGGCAAAATGGAGAACAGGGGTATTACGCGTGGGATCCAACCGCTGGAAACTGGATAACCGGAATAGATGCCATTGACGCCGGTCGGATAGGTAATCAGGCCGAATTGCCTGATTTTCAAAAGAACAATCAGGGGAAGAATAAATATTACATGATCCCCTTCCTTTTGGGTTTGCTGGGTATGTTCTTCCATTACCGAACCAAACCAAAGGACTTTGCCGCCATTATGGCATTGTTCATCATAACCGGTATTGGAATCATCGTGTATTCTAATCAGCCACCAAACGAACCCCGCGAGCGGGATTACGTATTGGCTGGTTCTTTCTTCACGTATTGCATCTGGATTGGACTAAGTGTAGTAGCTATTTGGGATATGCTGAATAAGAGCCTCAAAGGAATCGCAGCCCCATTGGCTACTGTTCTGGCGCTTTCAGCTCCATTACTGATGGTAACCCAAAACTGGGACGACCACAGCCGTGCTCATCACTTTGCCAGTCGGGATTATGCCAGCAACTTCCTGAATTCATGCGCGCCGAATGCAATCATTTTCACCTATGGCGACAATGACACGTACCCACTCTGGTATTGTCAGGAAGTTGAGGGTATCCGTACGGATGTACGTGTGGTAAACCTTTCCCTGATAGCTGTTGATTGGTACATCGCACAATTACGCCGGGCTGTTAATAATTCTCCTGCCATTGAGATGAGCATCCCCCAGGACCAGATCCGTGGTTATAAGCGAGTTCAAATCCCATATTTTGCCCCAAGAGGAGAGCAGGAAATGGATATTCGTCAGGTTTTGAAATTCCTTGCTGAAGACCACAAACAAGAATCAGGGTCCGGACGGGCATTCGACACCTATTTGCCTACCCGGAAAATGTTTTTACCGGTTAATAAGCAATGGTTCCTGGACAACAAACTTGTTGCAGGAGGTGATTCCGCATTGGTAGATACTATTCGGATTGACCTGGGTCGCGACAAAAAGTATATCATAAAGGATGAATTGGCCATGTTGGACATAGTTGCCTCCAACTTTGGCAAGCGTCCTATTTACTGGGCTGTTACCTGCCGGGAAGATAAATTATTGGGCATGGAGGATTATCTGCAATTGGAAGGTCTTGGTTTGCAGGCTGTACCCAAAAAGGTAAAAAGCTCCATGGATGCCTATGGAATTATTGGCTCAGGAGGTGTTAACAGCGACCAGATGTTCGATAATATTATGAACAAATGGAAATGGGGCAACTTTGACAAAGAACGCTCCTTTGTAGATCGGTCTTATATGCCAAGCCTGCAAACCATGCGTGTAAGTATTATTCGCCTGGCACGCCAGTTGGTGGTAGAAGGGAAAAAAGAGAAAGCCAATGCTTTGGTGGACAAATACTTTGAAGTGTTCCCCAAAATGAACTTCCCGTACGATCAGTTCACCGCGTTCATGACAGACATCTATGTGCTGAATGGGGAAAAAGAAAAAGCCAAGGCTAAAATTCAGGAAATTGCTGGCGAAATGGAACAGCAGTTCCGCTTTTATGAATCTTTGAACGCTAATTTCCAAAAAGGGTATAAACAGGATAATGATTACGCCATTTCGACGGTTCAAAACCTGATGAAAATGGCTGCCAACATGCAAGATCAGGCCCTGTTGCAGGAATTGAATGATAAATTCAAATCCTATATGCCTTCAGCCGGAAAAGGAGGAATGCCTGAATTGCCGAATTGATTTTTTCAGGCTTTCTCCGAACATTTGTTGTGATTTACCGTTCATCCCACAAACAAAACAACCAGTAAAATGGCTCATTTTATCAGAACAGCAACAGCCGCCTGGCGCGGCGCAGGAGCAGATGGCTCCGGCACCCTGAACGGTCCCTCCGGCGTACTGGACGGCACGCCATATTCTGCTGCCAAACGCTTTCAAAACGAAGATGGCAAAGCCGGTACCAATCCGGAAGAGCTTATCGCGGCAGCACATGCAGGATGCTTTATCATGGCCCTTAGTTTTCGCCTCTCAGGAGCCGGCTTTCCTCCCACAGAGTTACGCTGCAGTGCCAGCATTGATATGGACAACAGCAGTGGTGGTTGGGCATTTGAGAAGATCACGCTAAACCTTGAAGCAGAGGTACCTGGGATCAGTGAAGAACAGTTCATGGAACTTGCCCAGGCTGCCAAAGCAGGCTGCCCGGTAAGCAAAGCCCTGTCTGCAGTTCCAATGGAATTGGAGGCAAAACTGGTATAAAACACTGGCTTCCACTAATTATTGATTTACTTTGCGAGCGTTTCCATGATCATGGAAACGCTCGTTTTATAAATATTCAGACATGTCATTACTAAGGTTCTATCTATTAGCCACGCTACTGCTTTCCTCTTGCTGGATGACTCAGGCACAAAGTCCCTGGGCACGATCCAAAGGAGGCGGATATGCACAACTTTCCTGGAATTATATTCCTACTTACACAAACCTCTTTGGAGAAGACGGAACGGATGTCGTGCTGTCTCGGGAAGTTTCGGAACGCAGCCTTCAGTTTTACGGCGAGTATGGACTGGCTCAAAAAACATCGCTCATGGTTGCCCTGCCCTATGTTTGGAACGAACGCGGCGAAGTAAACCCGAAAAGCAACCTGGTTAACATAAGCCCTGGAGGTGAAATATCCGGCCTGGGCAATACCACCATCGGACTCAAACATCAGTTTTTGTCGGGCAAGTTGGCTATGGCTGGCAACCTGAGGGTCCAACTGCCTGCCGGCGCTTCTTATCAACAGGAAAGCGATTTGCGCACCGGTTTTGATGCCGCTACCATCATCCCGTCCCTCAGCGCAGGCATGGGATTTGGCATCACCTACTGGTATGCCTATGGGGGCTATGGTTACCGTACCAACAACTACACCCATTTTGTCACATTCGGTGGTGAAGCCGGACTAAAAGTGGGCAAAGTCTGGGTTGGCGCTTTCACAGAATCCATTATTCCGCTGGAGAACGGCTCGGTAGAACCTGCCAAAGAGCCCTACTTTACCGGATTATTTGTGGATAATCAGGGCTGGGTATCCTACGGGGTAAAAGCTTCATGGGCCATTTTACCCTCCCTGGGTATCAACTTTTCTGGCGCTGGTGCCGCCTGGGCGCAAAATGTACCCAAAAGTCCGGGTATAAGCCTGGGGGCCTGGTATCGATGGGGACAATAGGTTAATTTAGGATTTGTTCACAAAACAGTAGATTCAGCGACAAAATACCTACGCTCGTCGGGAAAAGCTTACGAGACATTGGCACAGCCCCTCACATTTGCTCCGTTAACCAAAACAAGCATTTAAACGTACCATGCGACGCAACCACGAAATTGACTACAAGATTTACGGAGAGGAGATGCAATGTGTTGAAATTGAATTAGATCCCAATGAAACAGTCATTGCAGAATCAGGCAGTTTCATGTTTATGGACAACATGATCGAAATGAACACGGTATTTGGCGATGCCAGCGACCGAACGGAGGGATTTTTTGGAAAATTGATGACTGCCGGGAAACGGATACTTACGGGAGAAAGCCTTTTCATGACTACTTTTACCAATCAGGGAGGCGAAAAGCAACGGGTAACCTTTGCAGCGCCGTATGCAGGAAAGATTGTGCCCTTGGATTTGCAGCAATTAGGGGGTAAAGTGGTTTGCCAAAAAGATGCATTTTTGTGTGCCGCAAAAGGCGTACAAATAGGTATTGAATTCCAAAGAAAGCTGGGTACTGGTTTGTTTGGTGGCGAAGGATTTATCATGCAAAAACTGGAAGGCGATGGATTGGCCTTTGTACATGCCGGCGGCTACATTCTGGAGCGTGAATTGCGGGCTGGTGAAACATTGCGCGTAGATACTGGTTGTATTGTGGCGTTTACACAGCAGATTGACTATGACATTCAGTTTGTAAAAGGTGTCAGAAACATGGTTTTCGGTGGAGAAGGCATGTTTAATGCTGTGATGACAGGCCCGGGAAATGAGTGTCAGCTGTCTCTCACTGTTAGCAGACT
>DLXL01000539.1:0-438 GCA_003448025.1 Saprospirales bacterium
CCTATAAACCCCACATCACTGCTTCATCCCTTCCCCATCCATACCCATCAGTCCCATCATCCAGGAATATTCCAGCGCGCGTTCTTCCAGTCGTTTGAACCTGCCGGAGGCCCCGCCATGGGAACCACTCATGCTGGTTTTGAGGAGCAATACGTTTTTATCGGTTTTAAGATCCCTTAAGCGCGCCACATATTTGGCCGGTTCGAAATACTGAACCTGTGAATCTGCGAAAGAAGTGAGTACCAGAATATTGGGATAGTCCTTCTTTACCAGGTTGTCGTACGGAGAGTATTGTTTCATATACTCGTATTCCTCGCGCTTGGCAGGGTTTCCCCATTCGGTGTATTCACCGGTGGTGAGCGGGATGGAGGGGTCGCTCATGGTGGTAACTACATCTACAAAAGGTACACCGGTTATGATGCCTTTATACAACTCTGG
>DLXL01000539.1:655-2010 GCA_003448025.1 Saprospirales bacterium
CAGGCGACGTGTATTGGGCATTCACCAGATAATCAGAACAATCAATGAAATCGGTGAATGTGTTTAGCTTCTTCAGCATTTTGCCGTTTTCGTACCATTGGTAGCCCATTTCCATGCCTCCACGAATGTGCGCGATGGCAACTACAAAACCGCGGTCGAGCAAACTCACCTGATCGCGGTTGAAGTAAGGGTCGTAACTGCTGCCGTAGGATCCATAGCCGGTGATATGGCAGGGAGCCGTTCCGTTTTTGACGAAACCTTTTTTGTACACCAGCGACATGGGTACTTTCACGCCATCTCGTACCGTTACCCAGATGTATTCGGTGGTGTAGTTGTTCGGATCATAACCACCGAGCACCGGTGCTACTTTTTTCACCTCCTTGGCGCGGGTTTCCATGTTGTAGTCCACAACGGTAACGGGCGTTTTCATGGAGGTAAATCCGTAGCGCAGGGTTTGGGTATTGAATTCCGGGTTGTTATCAATGAAGCAAGCGTAGGTAGGCTCACCCACTTCAATGTAGTGATCAGCTTTGTCTGCCCAGCGGATCACATGTACCTGACTGAGGCCCCCTTTGTGTTCGGCTGTAACGAGGTGATCTTTGAATACGGTAAAGCCATCGAGCAGCACATCTTCCCGGTGAGGCAGCACGTCTTTCCAGTTTTCTTTCCCGGGGGCGGCCACGGGAGCCTCCATGAGGCGGAAGTTTTTGGCTTGCCAGTTGGTGCGGATCAGGAATTTGTCGTTCCAGTGCTCCAGATCATAAAAAAAGTCTTTTTCGCGCGGTTTTACGAGCTTAAAGTCGCCTGTTGGGTTGTTGGCGTCGAGGTAATGCACCTCCACGGTTTGGGTGTATGCTGAGTTTATGAAGAAGAATTGATCGCTTTTGGATTTGCCCAGGTAGGCGTATTGCGTTTCATCTTTTTCATGGTACATCAGTACGTCCTGGCTTTTCGGTGTGCCGATCTGGTGGCGCCAGATTTTGTCGTTGCGCAGGGTGGTTTTGTCTTTGGTGTCGTAGAGCAGCGTTTTGTTGTCGTTGGCCCAGAAAAAGGCGCTGCCGATGTCGAAGGCATCTTCGAGATCTTTGCCGGTACTCAGGTCTTTGAGGTACACTTTAAACAGGTTTCGGCCGGTGAAATCTGCAGAATAGGCTAACAGGCGATTGTCCGGACTCACCTGGAATCCGCCGAACTGGCAGTATTCTTTGCCGGCTGCCAGGGCATTGACGTCGACCAGGATTTCTTCCGGAGCGTTCATATCTCCTTTTCGGCGGGTGGCGGAGCCGATAAGCACGCGGATCTTGCGGTTTCGCACGATCATCCACACGGCGAAGTCGTGGAACAGGGTGGATTTG
>DLXL01000539.1:2088-4422 GCA_003448025.1 Saprospirales bacterium
ATATCTCCTTTTCGGCGGGTGGCGATGCCGTATTCTTTGCCTTTTTCGAAGCGGAAGATGTACCAGTAGCCGTTTTTGAAATAGGGAACAGACTGGTCGTCTTCTTTGATACGGGATTTGAGTTCTTCGAAGAGTTTTTCGCGCAGGCCTTTAACGGGTGCGAGTACGGCGTCGGCGTAGCTGTTTTCAGCTTCGAGGTAGGCTTTGACGGCCGGGTTTTCGCGTTCGTTGAGCCAGTAATATTCGTCGGTGCGTTTATCGCCCCGGGCGGTGGTGAGCTCTTTGGGTTTTTGTTCGGGGTGCGGCGGTGTGGCGGCGTCAGGTTTGAACACAGATGGTTTCACGTTGATTGATGGCACAGCATTTGAGCTGGGCGGCGTGTTTTGGCAGGCAGAGAGGATGAGTAAAGTGAATGGTAGAATGTATTTCATGGGAAATGGTTTAGAAGTCTTCGAAGATTTGCGGTTTCGTCAGGATTTTGGAAGCCAGGATATCCACATCGGATTCCCGATAAACTTTGCTTTTTTTTAGAAGTTGTAGTAATGGGCGAATTTCAGATTCTTTTTGTACCAGAATATAGCGAATATGAGCTAATTGAAATGGTAATGGATGGTTTATTCGGAGGATTTCATTAAGCTTATGTAAGCTACTCACACCAAAACTGTCTTTTTCCGCTTTAAGATGTAAAAAGACTTCCTTGGTAAACCATGGTTGTACAGGAGATTTACTTCTTTCATTGCGGATGGCAACATCTGGTACGTATCTCCATTCTCTCTCGTTATAAAACACAACAGGGCTTTTCAAGTATTGTCCTTTTCTAAAAAAACGCCCTTCATAAGGTTTAGTATATCGAACCAATCTGAGCAAGTTGCTATATTGTCTAAACATCATTTCATCCTTACTAAAAGCAGGATGGTATATGAAATAACGCAAACTGGTTTCCAGGGAGGCAGTTGTTGCCGATTGTTGGCTGGAATAAATTAATGGAGAAATACCAGACTCCAAACCCCATTCTTTCGTTAATCCAATGCCATAATAGCCATATTGCCTCATATGCGATTTTACCTTGGATAATGGTATGTCGCAAAAACAAACCATAGGTACGGCCATCTCAAATTCAGTAGTTTGGTCGTCTCCTGTTATAAATTTAAAGTTATCAAAATTTTCCAGACAATAACTTGGCAAAAAGCCTTCTGTAAGAATGCTTTTCAAATACTCTAACTTAGGGGTAAAGTGGAATAAAGAGTTTGAACTTATAGTCTCCTTCATTTGGCAGATACATTAAGCGCCTTGTTTTTTTATCTTTTCAATAACTTTATTCATACCAATATCAAAAAGTTGCCCGGAGATATCGACAACCAGGACGCTTTTCAGGTCGCTAATAGTAGTTCCCAGGTTTGCCTTTAATTCTTGCAGGCGCTTTTCATCATCTATGAAAGGAGAGATATCCAGGTTCCCTTTGATAGCAATAGTAATTTGCTTTCGGGCTTCGGTTATTTTTTTATCAATTTCTTTAGTGGCCTCGAAATAGAATTGGTTGTTCGACCAAGCATCATCAATGCTAACAGGAATCCAGTAGCTATTAGTTTTATTCAGGAATTTTGCCACCACCAGTTCTTTACTTACCCAGCCTGACTGAAGGCTGTTCTTTGATATGATGGAAATGACAAAATTGTTGTTTCGGAGAGCTTCATCAATAAACCCCTGGATTGATTCACCAGCGCTTAAGTCATTCAGATCAATATGTACATGGACATCATGGCCTTCCAAATAGTTTTTGACTGCCCTCATGGCCAGCATGTCTTTTTGACTGTAGGAAATGAACACTTTTTGACCAGATGGATGCAATGCCCCCCCGCCAGTGGTAAATGTTGCATCTCCCTCTCCTATACGAAACGTTCCTGCCTCTGCAGCCATCGTATGTTTCACGGCATTCGCCATCTCAAGTGCTGCATAATTGATCTGCGCTTGAGTACGCGACCATTCACTGAATTCAATTAACCCCATGTTATACTGTTTTTTAGCACCGTTGTAACGGGCCTGCAGCAGAATGGCATCTGAGGTGAGTTGTTCGAGCTGTTCGAGGGCTTCTTCGGTTTTGCCCAGAGAGATGAGTTCCTGTATCAGTGCTTTTTTGTCAGACATAATTATGATTTTAGCGGGGAGGTATGGGTTACAATTGGCCAAAGGTAGGACTAGAGTCGGTTTTTTCAAAAAAAGCCTGCAAAAGGGAATTTTTCCGGCTTGTTTGGAATTTTAGGTGTGGCGGGTGTACCTTTGCGTCCCCGTCGGAACGGTGGGGAATACGGGCCATAGCTCAGTTGGTTAGAGCGC
>DLXL01000539.1:4693-5808 GCA_003448025.1 Saprospirales bacterium
AGGTTCGAATCCTGTCATCCCGACATCATTTTAAAGCGCCATTTTCTGAGGTTCAGAAAGTGGCGCTTTTTGTTATCACCCCCACAAATGCCTCTCGCCCGACATAAGCCGCATTTCCCCACTACACCGGTAAATCGCTGGTTACATTTGTAGCCACAAAAACTACTGCTACTCATGCCGAAATCCCTTGCCGCCGCCATTTCCTTCTTTATCAGCCTGTTATGCACGACTAACGCACAGAACACTTTCCAAAAATCTTACGGATTGCCCGACCTGAGCAGCGAGGCTTACGACGTACTCGAGATACCCGGCGGCTACCTGCTGGCGGGCAGTGCCCAACATCCTGTCACCGGACTGGATGGGTTGCTGATGCAGTTAGACGCCACCGGGAATGTGGTTTGGGAAAAAATCTACGACCTGGAAGGGGGCGAGAAATTCAAATCCGTCATTGCTTCCGACGATGGCGGTTTTGTGGTGCTGGGCGAATCGCAAACTTCTTCGGATTTGTGGGTGCTGAAAGTAGACGCCAATGGCAATATTCAATGGCAATTCCGCATAGACCGGCCCAATGGCGGTTCCTCTGGAAATAGAATCATGTCGGCTCCGGGCGGGTTTGTGATTTCAGGCACAACCGGGGCTAACAACGGCATATCGCATGGGTATTTAGCCCGGATAGGAGGTAATAATCAAATTGTTTGGGCCACCACTTACCGAACCACCTTTGACAACCTGCTCACCATAGGTTTACTCACCGATTCGTTGTGGTATGCCAGCGGAATAGTGGGCCAGGATGCTTCCGTTATTGGGGTAAATCCTGTCAACGGCGCCCTGGTAAAAAACATGAATTTTGGCGCGCCCGGCGCTGAAATGCTTAGCAATATGGCCTCTTCGCCAGACGGGAATTTTATCCTGTCAGGCTTTACGCAACCCAACTGGCCATTGAGTGCCAATTATGTGCCATGGGTTCAGAAAACGACGCCTTCAGGCCAGGTTCTCTGGTCGTATAATTACTTCATTCAGGGCGAACTCAATTTGAACGGACCCCTGATTGCTATCCCAACCGGTGGTTATCTGATGTGCCCCGGATCTGGCACAAATGCCCCAAGTCAGGATGC
>DLXL01000539.1:6020-15722 GCA_003448025.1 Saprospirales bacterium
CCTTGCCAACGTCCGACGGCGGTTTTATAGCCGTTGGGTTAACCGGCGCAGCCATTCCGGGTAGAACTAATGTCTATGTAGTGAAATTAAATGCCGAGGGTGCTCTGGAGGGCTGTTGCCATGAAAATACACCGGTAACGTTAGAAGACGTTGCTACCAATTCCTTTAATAACACCTTTACACCCGGACCATTTTTCAACCGGTCAGCGGCAACGGGTGTGGCTGCGGCAGCAAACAACCCGGCGCAAATCATGCTTTGTTCCGATCCTGTTCCGGCGGTAGAGGTGCAATGTCCGGCCAATCTGATGCAAATCCTGCCTTCGGGCGCATCAACGGTGCAGGTGGATTATGCCCAGCCAACAGCCATCACCAATTGTACCTGCGACGGGCTTGTGGTGGGAAACCTGTCGGGAGGGCTCAGTGGAAGTCTGTTTGCTTTGGGCAGCCATGAGGTATGCTGGCAGGCCAGTGATGCCTGCGGCAATGCCAAAAGCTGTTGTTTTCAAATCACCATCACGGAGGCGGCCAATGCCTGCGATGAAAAATCGAGCGCTTGTTTTACCTGGGAATTGCTGGACCGTACGCTGACCGCCGGCGATGAGGTGGCCTATCGTTTTCGGGTAACCAACCACTGTGCGTCTGCGTTGAAATATGCGTGGTTTGAACTGCCATCGGGCGTGTCTGCTCCGGAGCCGCCTCAGAACAGCGTTTATACCTCAACGCCTGCCCGGCAATATCAGGTGCGCAATCCGCATTTTTCGCCGTTTTACAGTGTACGTTTTCAGGCGCTTTCTCCGGCGTTGCATAGCGGCCAATCCGAGATTTTCCGGGTAGTGCTTCCCAAACAGAGCCAACCCGATTACCTGCTTGCTGCCGCCAAACTGGAGAACGGAAGCTACGCAGAAGCGCACCTCAATACCTTTGGTTGTCCCATTGGACAGCAAAGAAGCGGTGCAGATCGGAGTGCAGGTGTTGCGGAGGTGATTTTATCACCTAATCCGGCAAGGGATGCAGCCTGGCTTGATTTCACCTTACAGGAACCTGCCACGGTGAGCCTGGAGCTTTGGGACATGCAGGGTATTCCGGTTAAAATGGAAATAACAAGAGCATTGGATGTCGGTCAGCACCGCCAAATGCTGGAGTTAGATCAGTTACCCGCCGGCATTTACCTGATCGTACTGCAAAGTCAGGGCAACCGAACATTCAGGAAGATAGTGGTGCAACGATAACAGCGCTACCATCCATACCGATTTGGGGATTCTCAAATATCCCCCCTCAAAACCCCCATTTCACCCTCAGCACCAAAGCATTGCCCAGGTTCTTAAACCTCTTTCCTTCCGGTATAAAAAACGACTGCGCCACCAGGTCCATATCCCAGTTGTCGGCCAGCGAATAGGTCAAAACCGGAAACAGGATCAGCGCATCAGGGCCGGGGCAATAAATCACGTTCACATTTGCGGTAAACAGCGGCGTAAAAGAGTGGGCCGTTTGTGCCAAAACAGAATACTTGTAAGGCATCAGTTGCTTCGCTGATAAGGTCTGCAAGGCCAGGTTTTCCAAGCCTCCCCGACCATTGCCGCCCAGGCTGGTGTACAAGAACGCACCGCCCACATACCATCCGTCTTCAAAGGTGTAACTGGCATCCAGTACCACCGTAAAGGCCCCGGTGGTATCCAGCAACCGGTTGCGCGGCTGAAACCAGGCAGCCTCGCCCTTGAACCCGGCATCACCGATAGCGCCTGCCCAGCCAAGCCCCAGCATCAGATCCTCGCGATACCAGGCGCCAATGGCCTGAAAATCATATCCCCGGGTATTGAATCGGTACAAGAGCGCCGCTGTGGCAGACTTCTGGTCTTTGTCGCGACTCACCGCCAGGTCAAAGCCCGAATCGCCGCTCCCCACCTTGTACCGCAGGCGCAAGGCATCGCTGCCGGGACGCTCCTCATAATCGAAGTCGAAAAAATTGTAGGCATTGAACAGATCGTTGGGGTTCCAGGTAGTGGCAATGCCCCAGTTCACCCGCTGCCGGCCAAGCACCATATCCCAGCGCCCATGCTGCCAGCGCAACGAAAGCCTGTCCACGATGCTATGGGCAATCAGCGCCGAATCCTTCACGGGCGTCCACGACAGATCCGCCAGCCCTTTTTCATAATCGATCAGGGTGGCAAAGCCCGGCGTTTGGCGCACCTGCTCGCCCCAAAATACCCGCGTGCGCAACTCCATCCGTGCCGAAAGGGCATTGGAAAACCGGTAACTCATGTTCAGCCGGTTGTGCAGAAAATTGTTGGTACGGAGCGATCCTTTATCGGGGGTAAACGACACATTATGCAAGTATTTCACATAACCCCTGCATTCAAAACGAGGCGGTGGCGCCTCCACAAGGGTGTCGTTTTGCGCCGTGACCAAGCATCCGGCGAACAGCAACAAAGCCGTTAACAGTGCCTTTTTCACGAGCCGCCTTTTTTAGCCTGTTCCGCCGAACGGATCATCACCATTTCAGCAATATTGTCCAGGTCCAGCGCCCCGATATATTGATCGTTTTCTGACACCAGCGCAAACTCGCATCCCTGCTCACGCATTTGCTGCCAGGCCGATTCAATGGGCATGTCGGGCGTCAGATACAGGATCTTGTGCTGCATAGCCTCACGCACAGACGCCTCGCCACCCGATGCCTCCAGTCCCCGGATGATGTCGTCCCGCCCGATGGTGCCTTCCGGCTTCCCTTTACTGCCCACCAGAAAATACTTGTGCTGCCCTCGCAACAACAGACCGGCCGCGTCGCGAATGGTATCGTCCGGGCTGAGCACTGGGGTATCCTTCAGCAGCGCATCGCTCACCTTGTAGCCCTTCAACAACGACTGGGCCTGCACATGCCCTGCTTCCGACTCGGCGCCGAGAAACACAAACAGGCCGATGAAGACCAAAAAGGGGTTGGAGTACAGCCCCAGGAAGATAAAACCAATGGCCAATAACTGCCCCAGCCGTGCCGCAATTTGGGTGGCCCGGGTGCGCGACATGCGAAAGGCGAGCAAGGCCCGCAAAACACGTCCGCCATCCATGGGAAATGCCGGAATAAGGTTGAATATCGCCAGCCAGAAGTTGACGAACATGAGGGCGTACAGGAAATTGCTCTGACCGATCGGCTGCAGGCTGGTCAGCGTTTCCATATCGAGGGAGTCGCGGAGCACCAGAAAAAGGACCCCAACGATGAGGAAATTCACCGCAGGCCCTGCCAGGGCTACGATCAGCTCCTCTTTTGGCTTTTCCGGAAGCGATTCCATTTGCGCAACCCCGCCAATAGGCAGCAGGGTGATGCTCCGGGTTTTGATCTGAAATCGCTTGGCGGCCAGGGCATGTCCCAGCTCATGCAACGTGACGCAGCCGAAAATGGTCAATACAAACACTACTGACCAGATGGCTTCTTCCATACCTAATCCGCGAACCAGGCTGTTAAAAACGATCCAGGCGATGAGGATCAGGAACGTCCAGTGAACGGAAATCTGAATGCCCGACACCGAACCGAGGCGCAAAGAGGTTTTCATACGCTGTTTTTTTGTTGAATCACATCTGATGCTATTCTTCCGTCTACGAGGGTAATCACCCTTCGTGCACGCTCGATCACACGCGCGTCGTGCGTGGAGAAGATAAAAGTAATGCCTTCTTCCTTGTTAAGCTGGGCCATGATGTCCAACAATGTGGCGGCAGATTTGGAATCCAGATTGGCGGTGGGCTCATCCGCCAGTACAAATCTGGGTTTGGAGGCCAGGGCCCGCGCCACTGCCACGCGCTGCTGCTGGCCGCCCGACAGTTTGGCGGGACGTACGTCCAACTTGTCGGACAGCCCAACGGCGGCCATCAATTCCTGGACCCGTTTGGTGCGTGCTGCTTTGGGGACTCCCTGCAACTGCATGATAAATTCCACGTTTTCCCGCGCGGTTAGCACCGGGATGAGGTTGTAGGACTGGAATACAAATCCGATATTGTTCAGTCGGAACTGGATCAATTCGTTGGGCGACAACCCCGTAATATCCACGCCGTTAATGATTACCCGGCCTTCTGTCGGGGTGTCGAGGCCGCCGATAAGGTTGAGCACCGTGGTTTTACCCGATCCGGAGGGCCCGACCAGAGCGGTGAATTCTCCCCGTTCAATGTGCAGGTGGATGTTGTTCACCGCCGGCACAGGTATGGCATCCGGGTTGTATATTTTGCTCACATTGTGAACGTCTATAACCGCGTTGTCTTTCATCATGGATGGTGTTATTGTCCGTGCTATTGGGATTTTTGGATTCTGACCTTTAAGGTTTTTGGAAACCTACGGTATGTACACAAGTTATAAGTTGCTGTTAAGGCTACCCGGAAACTCATCTAACATCTTGTAACCACTCGTTTCAACGAGTGGTCGGGAATACCCCACCCATCACATCTAACATCTTTACAGAGCATCAGCATCCATAACCTCTTAAAGATGTGATGTTTTGCAAAGAAGATAGATGTGATTTGTGGGTCGGCTTTTACCCGCCGTTGAAACAGCGGGTTACAAGATGTTAGATGTGTATGAACGTACCTCATAAATTGACTAGCCATTTAACTTGTGTACATACCGTAGGTTTTTGGAAGTCTTGCAGGTCTTTCATCATGGATGGTGTTATTGTCGTATTGCTTCTGCCGGTTGCAGGCGCAGGGCTTTCCAGGCCGGGAACACAGAAGCGAACAGTGCGATGAAAAATACCACCTGAACCACCTGCCATACTTTGAAAGCCGGTATCTCAGGATAAATAATGGCCTCGTACCCGAAGTCCTTCATGGTGTTGCCTGCAATGACGCTAAAATCTATGCCTTTTACCGACAGCCGGGCATTCAGGGCAAAAGCCAGCGCAACACCTGCCGGGCAACCGACCATGCTCAACAAAAGCGTTTCTATCACTACCATGCCGAATACCCGGAGCCTGGTCATGCCGATCGCCATGAGCATCCCGATCTCGCGGGTACGCTCCAGGACCGCCATCAGCATGGTNNTTTTACCGACAGCCGGGCATTCAGAGCAAAAGCCAGCGCAACACCTGCCGGGCAACCTACCATGCTCAACAAAAGCGTTTCGATCACCACCATGCCGAATACCCGGAGCCTGGTCATACCGATCGCCATGAGCATCCCGATTTCACGGGTACGCTCCAGGACCGCCATCAGCATGGTGTTAATAATGCCAAAGGCCAGGGCCAGCATGATGATGACTATAAAAATCAGGGAAGTCATGTCCAGCGACGACATCACCAGGGCGGTTTCCGGTGAGGTTTCACGCCAGGTAAGTGTTTCGAGGCCAGGCAAGCGGTTTTGAAGCGCCTGCTGAGCTGTCTGAACATCCACCCCGTCGTGGAGCAAAATGGCCGCTTCCGTGCCGCGGCCGGGGGTGCCGAGCAAATCATTCAAAGCTGTGCGCTGCACATACACATTGCGTTCGTCGAGCGGAGCATTCTGGGTTTCGTAAATACCACAAATCCGGAAAGCGCCGGAATGGATGTTTTGCGCTGCATCCGAAAAGGTCAAAACGATTTTGGCGCCCGGCTTCAGGGTCATTTTTGTTGCCAGCTTTTTGCCCACCAGCGCCTGTTGCACCTTGGCCGTATCGAAATACGAACCTTCCTTCACGAATCCGTCGAGCTGCCGGGTAGCAGTTTCTGCGGCAGGATCTATACCGTTGATCTGCACTCCGTTGCTGCCGGCCGCAGTGGCGATCATGCCCTGTGCCACGGCGCGCAAGGAAAAAGCCTTGACACCCGGCGTTTGCCGGATGACTTGTTCCATACTGTCGAGGCTGAAATTCCACCCGGCTTCGAAATCGTCATTGAAGCGTGGTTGTCGAACCCGCAGATGCGATACCTCTTCCTCAATGACCGTACGCATCCTGCTCTCGCCCATTCCGTAGTAAAAGGACGTAATGAACAAGCCGGCCCACACCCCCAGCGCTACGGAAGCGATGATGGCAAGGCTGCGCGTACGGTGACGCCAGAGGTTTCGCCAGGCAATGCTTAAGAGCATACAGACAAGGTTTTATCCCGAACGCATGGCGTCCAGGGGTTTCAACGACAATACACGAACAACCGGATACAGCGACAATACCAGGGCGATGATTAGTACGGCAATGGTTTGCCGGAGAAAAATACCGGGATCTACTGTTGCCGGGAAAACCGCTTCGAAACCGAATCTTTCAAAGATTTCGGCAAAGTCGCCACCAAACCGGATAGGGTGTTCGGCCAAACGCCACACGATGGGCAAACTGATCAGCATCCCGCCCAAACATCCGGTCAGGGTCATAAAAATCGATTCCAGCAGCAGCATCACCGCCAGTTTGCTTTTGCGCATACCCAGCGCTACCAGAATTCCGAATTCCCGTTGCCGCTCGGCAAACATCATCAGCAATACTGCGAAAATGCCGAAGCCGATCAGCAGGTACAAAACGCCCAGAATAATGGACATACTCGCCGAATCGACGCGTATGTGTTCATCAATATCGGGCATGATCTTTTGCCAGGGCAGCACTTCAAAACTGGCCGGCAAGGCATCACTGATTTGTTTGGCTGTTTGAATGGACTGCTCCGGATTACGGGGCATAATGACCAGCGTAGTGGCCAAATCCGGAGCGTCCAGCCATTCCTGGGCTTTTTTCAGGGATAAAAAAACCACCTGATCGTTGAGTTCGGGGGAACCAAAATGCAATAACCCGCCAATGGGAAATTTGCCGGCTGCCAGGGTGCCGTAATACCCCTGACTAAGCAGGATCAGCGTATCCCCGAGTCCAAGATTCAGGCGCCGGGCCAGACCTTCGGCGACCAGAACCGTCTGAGTACTATCGGTGAGATATTCGCCTGCAGTAACCTTGCTTTTCAGGTGTGTAATGCGGTCTTCCTGCTCCGGAACTACGCCGGTGGTGAGGCATCCCCTTGTTTTATCGCCAGAAGATGCCAGGGCAAAAACTTCCAGTCGGGGGGCAGCGGAAGATACACTTTTTACCGATTCTACCGCCCGGCGCAGGGAGTCGGTGTAGATAAAACTGTTTTCCAGTGTTTGCTCTGCACTATATCCTGCACTGTGCACCTGAACATAACCACTGTAAAAACTTACCACATTGGCCACCAGCCTTTCGAATACCCCTTTTTGCAAACTATTGAGCACAATAGCGAAAACCACCGCACACCAAACCGATGCCATTGCGATCAAGGACCGGCTGGAATTTCGCCAAAGGTTGCGCCATGCGAGTTGAAGGATCATCTGCCCGGCTGAGATTGGTGAATAAGCTCAGATTATTGGACTTTTAGACGTTGGACGTTGGACTTGATCTACAGCTTTTTACAAAACAAGTCCAATGTCTATTGTCTAAATGTCCAGTAGTCTATTATCTGATTTTTGTCAGGTTATCAACGGTAAAAAACGAATCGTCTATAGGTTTATCAAATACCAGCGAGTGGTACACGATGGTGGTTGAATGCCCTTTCTTATCAACGGGTGTCATTTCCAACCGCGAAGGCAGCATCCTGCCGCCCAGCATTTTAAGGTCAGAGCTGACCATGGTTTGCGACAATGCGCCGTCTTCATCGTATAGCTCGCTGCGCATCTGAATGTAGTCTTTTTTATCGATCCAAAGCACAATTTTCCCCCATACCACTGCCGATTCCGGTTTCGGTATCAGCTCAATTTTGTGGCACTCGCGTCCGCCCTGCGTTTCAGATCCGATGAGTTTATGGGTATAATCCTCCACAATCGACGACTCCTTGACCAGGTCGTCGTTGGTAAAATCTGTTCCCATCCAGGATTGCGACATCATAGATGGCGGCAATTTGATGGTGCGCTCGAGCGACGGAAGCCAGTTCCACACTTCCTTTTTCCGTTTCAAAAAAGCCGTCCCTTTGTCTTTGGCGGGAGCGGTCAGCAAGATCATGGAATAGGCATTTCCCTTCGTCCAGGCTTTCAGTTCCATGGTGCGGGTCCATTTCGGCCGAACGGTAGCAATACTCATCGACGCGAACGAGGTTTTGCCCCGCATTCTATCCTCTGCTTTTTTAACAATACTGACCGCCTCCTCTACACCGCCCTGGGCGAATAGAGACATGACGCCCGCAGCCAGGAATAATATAGTAGTTATGGCTGCTGTGCGTACCCACTTTTTCCATTCAGATGCAGTTTTCAACATATTCATATTCTGCGGTTATCCTACAAAGGTGAATATCTGCTTGTTATCAACACAATGACCAGGATTAGCACCAAGTTTGACTTAAATCAGCTCCAAATATATAAAAAAAGGGAAAGATTTGTCGGAAATTGGGGGTAATACAGGTTGTTTTCATTACAAAGTATAAGCATACCATGTTCCATATTACCAACGGAAACGAGGTTAAAATCCCGGTAGCGGGTTGTTTGCTGACCGGCAATCTGGAGATGCCCGGGAATATGCCGGGGATGGTCATTTTTTCTCATGGCAGCGGAAGCAGCCGCAACAGTCCCCGAAACCAGATGGTAGCCCGTGCGCTTCGCAAAAGAGGCATGGGTACGTTGTTGTTCGATCTGCTGACCGAGGAAGAGGACCAGAACTATGACAACCGTTTCAACATTGAATTGCTGGCCGGACGTCTGATCGAAGTTACCCAATGGCTAGAACGCGAAACCGGCATTAAAGCCTGCCAAACCGGCTATTTCGGGGCGAGTACCGGCGCTGCTTCTGCCCTGATCGCGGCAGCCGAAAACACAGATATTGCCGCCGTGGTGTCGAGAGGAGGGCGACCGGATTTGGCTTTGCCCGTTTTGGATAAGGTGAAATCGCCCACCCTGCTGATGGTAGGGGGGTATGATGAAGAGGTACTTCAACTGAATAAAGAAGCGCTGGAACGGATTGGGGGTATTAAAAAACTGGTGGTGGTTCCCGGAGCAACCCATTTGTTCGAAGAAGCAGGAAAAATGGAAGCCGTTGCCCAACTGGCGGGCGACTGGTTTGCAGATTATTTAGGATCCAATTGTTAGTATATGGCAACGTTTATCGACCGTTTGGATGCCGGTGAGCGGCTGGCAGACAAACTGAACAAATACAAAAATGCAGCGGGCATAGTGCTGGCCATTCCGCGCGGCGGAGTGCCGGTGGGGTACGTGGTGGCCCGTAATCTGGGCTTGCCCCTTGATTTGTTACTGACCAAAAAGATCGGACACCCATCCAACAAGGAATATGCCATTGGAGCCGTGAGTTTAACCGATCGTTATGTGGTGCCGCATGCCGATGTTTCGCAGGCGTACATAGAAGAAGAAACCGAAAGAGTGCGGGCGCGCCTGCTGGAAATGCAGCAGAAATTCAGGGAAGGCCGGCCGTTGACAGCCCTCAAGGGTCAGATATTGATCATTGTGGACGACGGCATTGCCACCGGCAATACCCTGATGGCCGCCATCGGTATGTTGCGCAGGCAGGAGCCGGCCAGGATCGTGGTGGCTGTTCCCGTTGCCCCCAGCGACTCAATCCAGAGGTTGAAGGATGTAGCCGACGAAGTTGTATGCTTACATATTCCGGGCAATTTCTACGGAGTTGGGGCTTTTTATGATAACTTTGATCAGGTTTCTGATGAAACCGTTCTGGAATATATCGACAGCTATCAGCACGAGTTCGGGGGAAAATGACTGCTGAATGAGTGCCTGTGCGCCTCTGGTTTACTGTCGGGGTGACTGGCA
>DLXL01000508.1:0-2095 GCA_003448025.1 Saprospirales bacterium
TGGCCTTCCGAAGCAAAATCTTGATTTGCGGAGTCTGCGGGAACATATTGGCGATCTTTCCTCTCAGGAAGACATTTTTAAAGGTACTATTGTGGAAAACATTACCCTTGGTAATTCCAAAATAGAACTGTCCAGAGTATTGGAAATCATTGACAAACTTGGCCTGAATGAGTTTGTGCGGGAAAGTCCGGATGGGATTAATACCCAATTATTGCCAGGCGGAATCAATATCCCGAGAAGTATTGTTACCAAGTTACTGGTTGCAAGGTCTGTAGTGGCCCGCCCTAACCTACTGGTCATGGAAGAGCCATTGGCGTCCCTGAATTTTAAAGATCGTATCAATATTGCACAATATTTAACCTCAAAGGAGAACCTTTGGACTCTGATCTGTGTCACAGAAGACCCGGTTATGGCAGCAGTGTGTGATCGTGTGCTTTTCCTCAAGGAGGGAGAAATTTCTTTCGACGGAACCTTTGAAGATGCTCAAAAAACCAGAGATTTCGAAAAAGTATTCCGCTCCAATTTGGTCTAAATACCCCCTAAGCCAACTCGTCCATGCTAAATATATCAAAAAATAACCTTCCCAATTCAGCTTATCCGAAGTCGCTGAAAGCCATGAACAGTAACAGGTTACCCTCCTGGCACTGGACTTTCCGCACGCTTATGGGAGTACTCATGGTCATTGTAATCATCTTCCTGCTATTGCCCTGGACGCAGAATGTTCGCGCAGACGGGCGGGTAACTACTTTGCGCCCGGAGCAGCGACCACAAACGGTCCATGCTACCATTGCAGGACGGATTGAACGCTGGTATGTAGTGGAAGGTCAGGCTGTTAAACGAGGAGATACCCTGGTTTTTTTATCTGAGGTAAAATCTGATTATTTCGATCCTTCATTGGTTGCCCGGGTTGGCGATCAGGTGGTGGCTAAAAAAGGTTCCATAACTTCTTATGGGCAAAAAGCTGACGCCCTGTTGGATCAAATTGCTGCCATGAAGAGGGAACTGGACAGTAAAATGAACCAAATTTGGAATAAAATTGAACAGGCAAAGCTGAAAATAGAAAGTGACAGCATTAAAGTGGTTCAGACGGATATTGATCTGCAGGTAGCGAAAAGGCAGTTCGAAGGTATTAAAACCTTGTACGACAAAGGCCTTGAGCCATTGACGAAATTTGAAGAGCGCCGCCTGAAACTCCAGGACGCTGAAACCAAGCGGATTGCGGCGCTAAATCAGTTAGCCTCCAGCAAGAACGAATTGGCTATCTACCAGACAGAACTGCGCCTGGTTCAAAACGAAACCGCCAATAAAATTGCCAAAGCAGAAAGCGATCGTTTCAGTACCTTAAGTGATCGCTTTGATGCTCAAGCTACCGTTAGCAAGCTTCAAATCGAGCGCGAAAACTATGCATTGCGCCAAAATTTCTATTACATTCTGGCTCCACAGGATGGCTTCATTGTACAGGCGATAAAGCCAGGCGTTGGAGAGATTATCAAGGAAGGAGAGCCTTTGTTGAGTATACAACCTGCTGATTATCAACTCGCAGTAGAGATGTATGTGAAACCGCTCGATTTGCCTTTGATTCAAAAAAATAGCAAGGTTCGGTTCTTGTTTGACGGATGGCCGGCTTTCTTTTTCAGTGGTTGGCCGGGGGTTTCTCTGGGAACATTTGGTGGTCAGGTCGTGGCCATCGACCGGAACATCAGTGCCAATGGCAAATTTCGGGTGCTCATTGCTCCGGATCCGAATGATCAACCCTGGCCTACTGCCTTAATGCCGGGTGGAGGAGCTAAAGGTATTGCACTGCTTAATGATGTTCCTCTCTGGTACGAACTGTGGCGTATTGTCAATGGCTTCCCGCCGGATTTGTATCAAAATGTTCAAGGAAATTCCACTAAAGAAAAGGAGGCGAAAAAGTGAGCAATTCCAGGAGATTCAATTTTTTAATGCATGGTGGTTTATGGGTTTTCATATTCCTGATCGGATATGAGGTAAAAGCCCAAATGTTGGAATTTGATAACTTTCGCCAACAAGTATTGCGTTTTCATCCGTTGGTTCGGCAGGCAGACCTGAACCGGGATCAGGCAAAAGCGGGCCT
>DLXL01000508.1:2265-6604 GCA_003448025.1 Saprospirales bacterium
GGCCTCCTGCGTGCTAAGGGAGGATTTGATCCCAAATTATTCGCGGAACAAACCGGGAAAACATTCAATGGGAAAACCTATTTTCAATACACTGAGGCTGGCCTGAAATATCCTACCTGGGCTGGTTTGGAACTCAAGGGAAGCTATAATCTGGCTTCCGGTATTTTTGTGAATTCGGAGTCTCAACTTCCGGCAGACGGGCAGGCTGTGTTCGGACTTAACTGGACCCTTGGTCAGGGATTATTCTTTGATGAGCGGCGCGCTGGTTTGGAAATGGCCCGCGCAGGACTGGAAATGGGGGAAGCTGAACGTTTGGCTGCCCGCAATGACCTGATGTTTGAAGCCACCAAATCTTATTGGACCTGGAATTATGCGGAAAATGCGGTAGATATCGTTTCTGATGCACTTATTCAGTCGCAAATACGGCACGAGGCGTTGCGGCAAAGTTTTTTTCAAGGTGAACGAGCCGCTGGTGATTCCCTGGAAACTTTTATCCAGGGTCAAACCAGGCAAGTAGATTTACAATTTGCCCAACTGGATGCCGGGAATGCCGCGCTGGCTTTGGCTGTGGTTCTTTGGTCTGAAGATGGTCGCCAAATTGGTACCACTCAACTTTCGGATTCACCATCCCTGATGGCAATACCCTGGGAAAATACCCCCGATCCTGGAACTGCCGGGCTATTAAGGGAGGCCATGGCAAGCCATCCTGAACTTCGGATGTATCGGGTTAAACTTCGCCAGTTAATGGTGGAGCGCAAACTCAAAAATGAAAAACGAAAGCCCGTCCTTGATTTGTCCTATAACTTGTTAGGTAATGGATGGACTTTTTTCCCAACCGCCACGGCTGAGGGACCCGCAGTGTTGGCTAATGATGTGAAATGGGGGCTGCAATTCAGCTACCCCATCCTTAACCGAAAAGCGCGTGGCGATTGGCAGGTCACACAAATCAAACTGGCCCAAACCGACCTGGAATTGCAGCAAAAGCAGCAATCCATTGCAGCCAAGGTGCAGCAATATGGAAATGAATGGCAAAATTTACGCGCCCAAGCCGCATTGTTCCGTGATATGGCCATTAATTACCGGCGTTTGCTTGATGCCGAACTGGAGCGGTTTGCCATAGGAGAAAGCTCCGTTTTTCTGGTTAATACCCGGGAGCAACGCTGGCTGGACGCTCAATTAAAATACCTCAAATTATTGAGTGAATGGCAAAAAGCCGGTGCTGGTTTACAATGGGCTTCAGGCACTTTGGGCGAGTAGCAGAGATTCTTGAGAATGGTTCAGGCAGAATGGCGACATTTGCACCGAAATGGCAGTGGATTTGCTAACCTCTGTCTAAACTAATCTCACTACTCGATTTTTTATGAAACACATCCTACTGACCGCCTTTGTGTGGTTACAATTGCTCGCCTTTAATCAAGCCCAAACCTATCAGGACACGACTTTTACGGATCCGGTGGTCATTTCTTTTGCTCCTGATTTTGTTACCTTTAAGAATTGCAGATTTGTAGGAATAGATGGTATTGCACTGACTATTGAAGGATCCGGTGTGTTTGTCTCAGATTGCACATTCGAAGATATTACTGGCACAGCGGTTTACGCCTTACTATCCGAGGTTTATTTGCTCAGAGATACCATATCCCATGTTAGTGGTACAGGCGTTCTTGCTGAATTTGGCGCCATGGTTGTCCTGGAATCTCACATTTCAGATATTGGAGCAACGGCTGTTCAATTTTCATCCGTAGAAGTTGCAGAGGTTACAGACTGCAGGATTAATCGGGTTGGTGCCGGGATTTCCTGTATTGGTGCAGATGGCATAGCTGAAGCTATCATCAAAAATACCGAAATTAAAAATGTAGTTGGTGATGGAGGAGATCCATCCAGTGAATTTGGCCTGCTGGCACAAAATCTGCTCTCAATTCAGGTTGTCAATTGCCGTGTAGATAGTTGTTTGGGAGCAGGAATGATTTTTGGGTCGGTGGATGGCATTGGCGGGATTCAATCAGCGAACATTCAGCAGAATAAAATCAGCCATACCGGACAAGACGGCCTGGTTGGTTTTGCAGATGTCGCCAATACAGTAATCCAACAAAACGAAATCAGTTACATAACCTCTTTTGGCGGATTTTTTGGCGCATCTGGAAATTGCCTGTCCTGGCAAGGGCCTGATGTCAGAATTGAAAGTAATCATATTCACCATAGTTTCTGTGGTCAGGGTCAGTCGGCCTGTGGAGCGGGGATTGAGGTTGGAAGTTCGGCGAATTTGGCTAAAAACCTCATTCATAATATTGCGGGCGATGGTATTCTGTACAGTCCAGGTTTGGCATCCGGTACAGGAGATGTTACCTGTTTTAACAATATCGTTTATGATGCTGCCGGTTACGCCTTTCATTTTGATGGTGATGAGCTAGCCGTATTGCCCCCCAATACGATCATAAGGAATAATACCTTTCATGTGGTTCAACCAAAGGTTGTACGTATCTCCAATCTTTTGGATGCTGTTCAACTGGAGGGTAATATTCTGATAGCCCAGAATTTCCCTGATACCAGCCAATACATTGAAACAGACCAGGTCGCCAATTTTACCGCATCTCTGAATATCAAATCCCCCGGCGATCCCGGTTTCGTAAACTTTGACGGTCGCGATTTCCACCTGGCTAATGAAACCTCCCCGGCACACAAAATATTACCAGCCAATTTTGGTTTGCCAAATGATGATTTCGACGGAGAAATTCGCCTGGGCCTTCGTGATGCCGGTGCAGATGAATTTGAATCGGAAGAAGCCATTTGCGGTTGCAATAATTGCCCCAGTAATATTGAGGACTTCTTTACAGGGGATTTTACGTTTTCTGTAATTTCCGCTGCCAATAATGATTTGTCGACTTCCGCACAGGGAGTATGTGGGGTTAGGGTAGAATTTGAACACCAGTACCTTGGAGACCTCTCCATGACGTTGATCTCTCCGGCCGGGCAACAAGTTCAATTGATAGGGCCCTCAGGATTTTTTGGCGGCACGGCCGATTCTAAGTGGAATATTGGATTGCCGCCTTGTTTATATCCCGCCAGCCCGGATCCTGGATTTTCCGCTGTTTGGAACAGTGATCAGCTATGGGGACAATCCGGATCTTTTTCCGGAATCTATTACCCTGCTGTGGGGTGCCTGGAAGAATTTAATCAAGGTACGGTTACCGGTGATTGGACACTTCGGGTTTCTGATAACCAATCCAGTGATGACGGGACGGTTTTAGGCTTCGAAGTACTGTTTTGCGATCTGGAAGAGGTAAATTGTTTTCTGTGTAGTGATGCACCGACAGCTGGCCTCAATGCTACCAATGTAGGTCCATGGGGTATTACCATGGTAAGTACAACTACCGGATCCCCAACAGGCTATCAAATCGATTTTGGCGATGGACAAACTGGTTTTAACCTCCCGACTTTTCATGAATATGAGAATCCGGGCACATATCTGGTCCGGTTAATCGCTTCAAACGAGTGCGGTATTGATACGACCTACGTTCCGGTTCAAATTAGTGGTGGCCCTCCGGTAGCCTTTGTATCGGTGAGCCCTGAAGAAGGGTGCACCCCACTGACTATTAGTACTAATATCATTCTGGAAGATCATGTGGATACCTGGCATTGGTTTTTCCCGGGAGGTGTTCCATCCGAATCATTTGAGAAAACTCCGGTGGTAGTGTATCCTCAAACCGGGATCTTTACTATTAGTCTGGAAATTACCAACGAAATTGGTACTACTGAAATTTCGGAGGTTACCACCCTGGTTTTGACCGACAGCCTTTTGAATCCAACCTTTAATGTACAGGTTGCAGGCAATGTCATTCAGGTTACGAATACCACACAAGGAGCACAGAGCTTTTTTTGGTCCATAAATGGAGGAACTCCACAAGGGCTAAACACCAGTCCATTTTTGTTTGAAGTCAACGCTTCAGGCGTTTACACGGTTGCCCTAACTGCTACAAATGAGTGTGGGGTTTCCATTAATAGCTCTGCGGTTACGGTCATGTTATCCTCTGTTACACCGCTGGAAGCTCAGGGTTGGCAGATTGTTGCTGCACCAAACCCTAACAAGGGACTTTTCCAGGTACAAATCAATGCACCCGTGGCAACCTCCGGAACCCTTAGCCTCTTTAATACAATAGGTGAAGAAGTAATCAGCCGGGAGGTATCTATACAGTCTGGCGAACAATACATTCCGGTCGATCTTGAAGCGGTAGCTGCAGGTACCTATCTGCTTCAGGTGCAAACACCGTCTGGTATTGCGCAGATTCGGGTAGTGAAGGTGGAGTAAGGTTGGTATTTCACCGCAGAGGCGGAGAGGCGCAGA
>DLXL01000047.1:0-1832 GCA_003448025.1 Saprospirales bacterium
ATCCCCGCAGGTCGTTGGCTTTGCTCCCGAGTACTCGGGACCTTTTTTCTTTTGGTTACTTTTCTTTTTGGGCAAGCAAAAAGAAAAGTAACAATGCCGGACTGTTGAATTAATGTCAAATTACCCGGCATGATTAACCAATTATCTCACCACTTCTTGTGTGCGAGATTGCCAATATGATAAGGAATCTAATGCCGGTGCGCTGCACCTCCGCTCCTTAAATCAATTTTATGACTACAAATATTTTCGGGGCGCTGCCCCTTAAAGAAACTTGTGTACATACCGTAGGTTATCAGAACCTACGAGGGCTAAATGCCCTTATCTCACTTTATGGTATACACCACCTGCTCATAAACATCACTCCCTGGACACGCGGTATTTTCAACCGTTAGCCTTATCCGGTACACTTTATCTGGCAGGAAAGTATACCAGTCAGACAGGTTAATCTCTGCCAAAAAACCGCTCAACCAGCCTGAACTGAAATACCCGCCACGGCAAACCTCCGGTTGATCAGCGGAAACCTCACAGATTTCAATCAGCGACAGGTCTTCATGCACCGATGGCTGGGCGTTCATCCATACTTTGCAGCCCGTTGCACAGATGGTTTGTGGACTTGGGATGTAAAAAAAGGCCTGTGGTGGCGCACAGCCATGACTGGCGTGGATGTAGGCTTTTCCATTGCCCTGCAGGTTTTGATTGATGCGGTCTACCTGACATTGCGTCCAGGCCGGCTCCCAGTGGTTGTAGTCCATGATATTGTTGGAAACCTTTGACCAGTCGTCGCAGGGTTTCTTCGGGCATCCGGGTTTTGCGGTGTCGTAAGTCCAGCAATTGGCCCTTCTGGGGTAGCAATTGTTCCCGTCGATGTGATCGTACATAAATCCTTCCGGGGTGTCGTCACAATAATCAAAGCCTTCCCAGGTATGCGCAAGGCCAAGGGTATGACCAATTTCATGGTTCATACTGCGCGCTGTGTTTACTTTAGACCATTCTCTGCAAAAAGGTTTGATGTAGTGCCGGTAATCATTGAGGAAGACAAATTTATTGAACCCTCCGAATTGAAAAGCGTCGCCATCTCTGCCAAATTTCGGGTTGTGCAAACAATACACATCTATGACCAGATTGGAATCAATATCGTATTTGCGGTGAATATTTTGCCCGGCTCCGGGCTTAAACGCAGCTTCATCCCGATGAAAATAAACCCCAACCAAAAGGTATTGCAGGTTGAGCGGTGGCGGGGTTTCGGGGTAGGTTATGCCGGGCGTTTTTCGCCATTGTTGCTGGTTATTGGCCAGCATTTTATTGGCCAGCCAAATCACGTTTTCAGCATGCATAAAACCGTTATAATCCGAATGGCCTATCCCATCGTCGGTTTCTGTAAAATTCCCCGGGCCTGAATAATGGACATCGTACGGAGGAATAGCGGCATTGCAGTCGTCTTTAATTGTTTCTGTATACCTTTCTTCCCGCAATAAGAAATGAATGGCAACCCGAAGGTATCTGACTTCATTGGGGGTAGTCCCAATTACGATGCTGTCCGTTTTGAACGAGCCGGAATTTGTTCCTTGCTGCAAATTAAATCGTTCCCTTTGTGCTGGTTGCGCCATCAGCCCGGACGTGCAATAAAACAGGTAGAGCCCTCCGATGATTAACCGAATGAATCCTGCATTATGGACAGGAATAGAAGGCTGGATGTTTTTTAACATAGTTGCAAAAGACAAGGGCCAAAAATCCGTTTGTCCATAGAGACGATTTTTTTGCTATTCCGGTACTGAGGAGGCTGTCTCAAAAGTAGTTTTTACCGCAGAGGCGGAGAGACGCAGAGGTGTAAA
>DLXL01000047.1:1986-4022 GCA_003448025.1 Saprospirales bacterium
AGACGCAGAGGTGTAAATAATTGATTGTCAAACCCTATGCGCCTCTCTGCCTCTGCGGTAAAAACTACTTTTGAGACAGCCTTCTCCGTACGAAAAAACAGTCATCCCCAAAATTACGCAACGATTTTCCCCAACTTTGCGTTCTACCTAACCATACATGAACACCATACGTCAGATTTATTACTCTTTTCCGGTTCGACTCGTAGTGTTGCATCTGCGCAGCCACCTGATTCTGTTGATTGTATGGTTGATATTGGCTTCCTTCAGCGCGGGTTTAGCCGGGCGTTTTTTCGGGATGCACTACCTGATGCTGACACCTGAGTACCACGGCCTGGTGAACTTCTGGAGTTTTTTGCTGAGCGGTATCGCCTTCGGAGCATTGGTCATGGTCTGGCATCTGACCACCTACCTGCTTTGTTCCAACCGCTTTCCATTTTTAGCCACCCTGGGTGCTCCATTTACCAAGTACAGCATCAATAATAGCCTCATTCCGCTGAGTTTCCTGGCGGTTTGGCTCACCTGCACCATTTGGTTTCAATGGCATGATGAATTGACCTCCACGGGAGAAATCATCTGGAATATTACAGGGTTTGTGCTTGGAGCACTGGTCATCACCGGATTATTCGCAGCATATTTTCACCTCACCAATAAGGATCTGGATTCTTTTAACTGGACGCCCCGTTTGGGCGGCCGGGTATTATTCCGTCAGCGCCTTCCCAGCGTACAGGATATTCAGATTGGCGTAACGCGGTGGCGTGTAGATACCTATCTGACTGAGCGCGGTCATCCACGACTGGTGCGAAGTGTATCCCACTATGATCCGCAGGTATTGGAGCAGGTATTCCGCCAGAATCACTGGAATGCAGTAGTAGTGCTCATTGTAGCGCTGTTTCTATTGATGGCACAGGGTATTTTTATGGAAAAAAGCTGGGCGCGTATTCCAGCCGGCGCCACCATTTATTTGCTGTCAAGCATTGTTATGGCTTTATACGGCGCCATCCGCTTTTGGTTCCGGCAGTGGGGTACAGCCGTTTTCCTTGGACTCATTTTTACCGTCAATTTGCTCACCGGGTGGGGGCTTTTTAATTACCGAAACCGGGCCTACGGCCTGGATTATAGCCGCGAAAACAAGGCCCCGTATGCTTACAAGGAATTTGAAAAAATGGCCACTCCAGCCCATATCCGGGCCGATAAAGCTGCTACACAAAAAATACTGGAAAACTGGCTGGAAAAAAATCGAACCCCTGAAAATCCCAAACCAAAACTGGTATTGATATGCGTCAGTGGAGGTGGCCACAGGGCAGCGCTTTGGACGATGCAAACCCTGCAAAAAGCAGACATCGCAACCGGCGGAAAATTACTCCGGCAATCTGCGCTGATTACGGGAGCTTCCGGCGGACTCCTTGGCGCGGCACATGTTCGTGAGGCCATGCTGCGTTATGCACAGGGCGATCCGTTGACGCCGCAGGATCCGGCGCTGCTGGAAGATATGGGCAAAGATCTGCTCAATGCCATCAGCTTTGGGGTAGTGGCCAATGATCTGTTTTTCCCCATTTCCAGTTTCACTTCCGGCAATTTTTCCTATCGTAAAGACCGGGGTTATTTGTTTGAGCATCAATTGAATGAAAATACGCGTGGTTTTTTTTCCAGGAAGCTTTCCGAGTACCGCCAACCGGAACAAGAGGCCCTGATTCCGATGTTGATTGCCAGCCCGTTCATCCTGAATGATGGCCGCAGGTTGCTCATTAGCCCGCAGGGCGTCAGCTATCTGATGCAGCCCAATGCCGGTAAACTTGCTGCCCAGGTTGAGATAGATGGTATTGATTTCGGGCGTTTTTTTGCCACGCAACAAGCCGATAGCCTGGCTTTCAGCTCTGCCATGCGCATGAATTGCACTTACCCTTTCATTATGCCAAATGTTTGGCTACCCACTCAACCATCCGTTGAAGCGCTGGATGCCGGATTTCGCGATAATTATGGCATTGGGCTGGCTGTGCGGTTTGCCCATGTGTTTAAGAGCATGTTGGGGAATTTTC
>DLXL01000418.1:0-6472 GCA_003448025.1 Saprospirales bacterium
TGTTCCAACCAATACCGCAAAAACAAGCACTCCCAAAGCAATATATAGCCGACGCACAGCCTGCTGAAAATGCTCCAGGTGATTCCGTTCTGAAAAATGAACCTCCCTTTTCCGTAATAGCTGGATTAAATGAATGAAGTAATTCATACCGCTAAGGTAAAAACCGGCGCTGTATTTCCACGCCTTGTCATTAGGCACACGTATGACACTGAGTAAAATTACTGCCGGGCGCCATCCAAATCTTTTACACGTCTTCTTGCCTTGATCTGTTCCAGCTTGTTCATTGCTTCCTGCTTCAAAGCTGGATTCTTATCCAGGATTTGTTCCAGCTTTTCCCTTTTCGAGGGCTCCGGGAACTTTTCAATAAATTGATCCGATTGAACTTTTGTAGGGCTCTCCTCCATTTTTCTGAGGTAGGCTTCTTCAAGTTTCGGTTGCACCTTACTGAACACTTCAGGCCGGGTTCTTGCTGCGGCGTCTACATCATCCAGGCGGTTATTGTCAGGAAAATCCTTCAGATAGGCTTCAATTTTCGTTGCCGTTGGTTGTTTCCTAACAGAACCAACGTATGCATCCTCCAATACATCCCGGAGCTCAGTTCGTTTATCTGATCTGCTTTCCACTGCTGCCTTGAGCTCACTCAGCCGCTCCGTTTCCGGAAAATCTTCTACAAACTGGGCAATTTTAGCTCTTTCCGGGTTTTCCCGAATATTTTCCAGAGACCGGGTTTCAAGTGCACTAATTTTTCGGATAACCTCTGTCCTATATACTCCTTGCTCTTTAAAACGATCCTGATAACTCCGCAGATCAGCCAGTTGCCCACTTTTTTCTGCTTTAAGATAATAGGCCTTTTCCAGCCTTGGACTTTCCGGGTGTTTTTCGATAAAAGCTGCATATGCTTCCGGTGTTCCCTGAATATAGTGAGCACTTACCCACGCCGGCAAATCAGGAGCAAAAGCCCATGTGGCCGCAGGAACAAGCACCAGAAAGACTAAAAATACTGCTAAAGCACGAAGACTTCGTCTGGGTACAGCGGATTGGGACGGCGCCACCGGAGGCATTGAAGCAGGCGCCGCCGACTGAGAATGGAACGGAGGATCAACGGCCTTGGACGCACCCGGGATATTTTCAGGCGCTTTTTCATTGCCGGCACCCTGGAAACCAAAAGTTTGTCCGGTGGGTTTAAACCCGGCAGTCAGACTATCCGCATATTGTTGTTCCGGCAATTCAGCCAGGATGGTCACGTTTTCCATCAATGTAACATCCCTTGGAATAGGATCCTGGAACCCTGGAACAATTTCCATAATGGAAACCTTTACCAACAATTGATGTATGCCTTCCTTAAGCGGTGTTACCTGAAAATTCCACTCGGTATATCCCGTTTCCCGGACCAATTGGGTGCGGGCATTCAGGGCAGAGATCTGAAAAGCGCCTCCTTCCGGATCCAGCAATTCGGCACTCATGACATCCGAAATTTCAACCCTGGATTTCACTTCAACATGTTCATCCAACAGTATATTTTCCAAAATAACCTCTTCATCTACTGCCACTCGTACCACACATCGGGTGGGCTTTTGAATCTGCATAATACCCGGAACCCGGTACAATACGCTGCCGGTTTTGGCCTCAGGGGTTTTACCTGCCGCAGCGGGCGCCTCAAAATCCTTCTCCTGCAACCCAGCCAGCAAATCAAAACAATCAGCCGATACCTGATCCACCCTCCTCTGGTATTCCTCAAAGGAAATGGTATTACGAAACCGTTCCTTGTTGGCAGCATTCAATCGGGCCATCAATGCAGAGACAATCCGATAGGTTTCCGAGCCTTCTGGCACCGCAGACAGAAAGGCCTGAAGCGCTTCAGGTAGTTTGCCCTCGCGAATTTGTATTTCCAGATTTCGGCGAAGTTCGTCGATACGCATGATATTATTTCTTGACTATCGGGAATGTCTTCAACGCTTTCCCCGATCTAAGGCTAAGGGTATACACGCCTGAAGGCAATTCTTGAATATCGGTCTGAAAAGTACCTGTTACCTCTTGCCTCAAAACAACCTGTCCAAACATATTGCAAAGGAACAATTCAGCAGGTTCTGTTACAGAAAATGGCGTCACCAGGATCAATTTTCCCGTGGTGGGATTAGGGAAAAGTTTCGTCTGTGCTGCCCATTCAGGTTCTTCTGCAGATGATGACATTACCAATACCTGTTGGGTAATCGTATCGGCAAAGGCAGGGCTGCAATTGGTTTTTGCGATAAGGGTCACGTTATAGATACCTCCGGCAGCATAATTATGTGTCGGGTTAGTAGAAACGCTGGTGCCACCATCTCCAAAATTCCACTGGTATTGGGTTGCATCAACGGATAGATTGCTGAATTCTACACTTAAGCCGGTGGCAGTGAAATCGAAAGCGGCCAGGGCTTTATCCACCCGAAAGGTATCGGAAATACCGGTACAGCCCTTGGCATCCAGCACTTGCAGTGCATATATACCAGGCTGCGTTGGGAAATAGACGCCTTGATTGGCATTTGGAATAAGTTGCCCTTCAAAATACCATTGGAAGGCAGAAGCCGGAGCATTTAAAACAGCAGCCAGCGCACAGTTTTGATATACCACACCTACAACAGCCTGTGGTGTACCTATGACAATGTCTGTCAGGCTGAAGTCTACAGCGTTATCAGGTAAAGTTCCCATATAGGCAAAGCGTCCGGGATCCAGCTCCTGTATATCCCGTAATAATACCGGGTTAGCTACATCAACTGTTGCAGCAGCAATGAAGATGGTATTCATAAATTCATACGCCTGGGCAAGCGCCAAGGTTGGCACGCCTGGTTGTATTTCTATGCCACCGCCGACCATGGTGAACAAACCCGGATTATCCTGGTGTGAGAGCAGGGAATAGAATTGTTGCTTCCCGGGCGCAGAAGCATAGGCTGTATCTAACACCATCCCATCCGGGCTAATCAGTGCGTAAAATCCGTCCATCTCCATCGATGGCATTCCACTGTACAGCGTGCCCGCCAACATGAAGTTACCGGAAGCATTACTTTGTCGGACACCAGCTATTGATGCGATACCAATATTGTTTTCCAGTAGTTGCGGAATGTCAGTTTCCCATTGCACAACACCTGCCTCATTGATCTTGATCAGCCAAAGCACATTGTATATCTTTTGGAGGGGATCAAAAGGATCTCCAAAAATGCTATGTCCTGAAAGCAACAACTGACCATCGGCGGATTTAATGATCCGACCTGAAATATCTAATCCTTTATTATAAATACTAGGATTTCCGGCTGGCTGCAATGTAGCCGCATCTACCGTCTGAACAAAAATATCCGTAAAATCAGCGCCCGAGGACTCCACTTCTCCTAGTATTATCAGGGCGCCGGAGTTGCCCGCTACCAGCGATTTACCTTGAGCAGCCTTGTTTTGGATAAGAAAGTGCCCTGACGTAATTTCTACCAACCCGGGGGTGGTTTTCACCAAATACACCCGGTTAAGCGTATCCGTTGGGGTGGCAATAATTGCATTTCCGACCGCTACAAGGTTGCCATCGGGCAACTCAATGACATCAGAAAGAACGGCAGATCCTGGAAAGACCTGCTTTTCCAGTGTAGCCAAAATATTTCCTCTGCAATCTGTTCTGTGCATGGCGGCTTTCCCACCAGACAATCCTACGGTGATATAATGACCATCACTAAGGGCAATCATCCTCAATCCATCATTGTCCACCATTGGTGTTCCAATTTGTGCAAACCCCTGACTGAATAATGGCTGGTAAAACAGGAAAGAAAAAAGCAGGATAAAGTAACAAATGAGTTTCATGTTTGAGCAATGGATTTAATCTGGATCCCGTACATAGAGAACCAGTAAATAAGTCGGTCATGGAGCAACATTGTTACACATAACGCCAAATACCAATTTTTCTGATGGGGAAGTCGGTGGTTGAATTTGCTGCTGCTAAAGTACAAAAAACTACTTTCGCAGGGAGTCTCTTACAACCCTTTACGAAGCCTGGCAACAGGAATATTGAGTTGCTCCCGGTATTTAGCCACTGTACGACGGGCAATATTGTATCCTTTTTTGAGTAAAATGGACTTCAGTTTTTCGTCGGAGAGCGGGCGACGCTTGTGCTCTTCACCAATAACTTCAGCCAGGATTTTCTTTACTTCGAGGGTAGAAACTTCTTCTCCATCCTGTGTACTAAGGCTCTCTGAGAAAAACTCTTTAAGGCGTTTGGTACCAAATTCTGTTTGTACGTACTTGGAATTGGCCACCCTGCTCACGGTGGAAATATCCAGACCGGTTACATCCGCAACGTCTTTCAGAATCATTGGTCTGATCTTCTTCTGGTCGCCGGTGAGAAAAAACTCTTCCTGATATTTAAGGATGGCGCCCATGGTCATCATCATGGTTTGCTGTCGTTGCTTAATGGCATCAATAAACCACTTGGCAGAATCAATTTTCTGCTTAATAAACATCACCGCCTCCTTTTCCTTTTTGTTAGCTCTTTTGCCATTTCTGCCATCATGAAAGGCTTTCAGCATGTCTCGATATTGGTCGTTGATCCTCAGATCCGGGGCATTCCTTGCGTTCAAGGTAAGCTCCAGTTCGCCATCTCGGTTTTGAACGATGAAATCAGGTACTACATAATTGTGGGCCCGGTCACTTTTGCTGGCAAATCCGCTGGCAGGTTTGGGATTGAGTTTCAGAATTTCATTAATAGCATCCCGCAGATCTTCTTCATCGATGCTCAGTTGGCGGCAAAGTTTTGGGTAGTGCTTCTTGGTAAACTCGTCGAAGTATTGGTCGATAATCCGAAGTGCTATTTGAACCACTGTTTTTTCCTGTAAAGTCAGGGAGTCTTCATCTTGCCGGAGCCGATGTTGTAATTGCAACAAAAGGCATTCGCGCAGGTCGCGCGCGCCCCCGCCCGGGGGGTCAAATCGCTGAATCTTGTTCAGGACTTGACGGATCTCCTTTTCATGGGTACTGATATTCTGGCTGAACAACAGATCATCTACCATAGCGGAGGGCTCCCGGCGCAAATAACCATCATCGTCGATGGAGCCAATTACCTGCAAAGCAATGGCATGCTCACGTTCATCTTCCAACTTGAGCAAGCCCAATTGTTGCTCCAGATATTCATGGAATGAATTCTCAAAGGCCAGAGGCACTTGTTTATCCTCCTGATCGTCGCCCCGACCCTCATCACGGGTCTTGTAGGTGGATGGGTCGTCTTCAATAAAATCAATCAGGTAATCATCTAAATCAGGACCATCATCGTCCCTAAGACTTACGCTGTCATCATCGTCTGCGTAATCATCGGCAGATTCCCGTTCCATTTCACCAAGCCCTTCATCTCTAATGTCATTACCTACCTCATCATCGGATTGACCACTTTCTGCTTTTTGTTCACGTTCGTAATAACTAAGATCTGCATCTGAAAGATCCATATCACTCAGTCCTTCAGAGAGGTCAGCGGTATCGTCACCCTCCTCGAGCGCCGGATTAGCCTCCAGCTCTTCCTGAATACGTTGCTCCAAAGTAGCTGTGGGAATTTGCAGCAGTTTCATCAGTTGAATCTGCTGCGGAGAAAGCTTTTGCTGAAGTTTTTGCGAAAGCGATTGTTTAGGGCCGAAAGAAGACGCCATGGAAGGGTTCGGGATGTTTTCGATTAGTTGTCTTGGAGCCTTCTACAACACTGGACTTTGCAAACCGGCCTACAAATAAAAGGCCAATTTTGCAAATCCTAAGATATTGAAAAGTAAGACTTCCAATTACTTAAAGGTATTTCAGATTATTAGTTACTGATAATCATTTACTTATACAAGAACAAGCCATGTCAGCAACTTTAAAATTTGGTTGAAAATTTTTGGCAAGGATACGGCATTTTCAAAATTTAGCAAAGCTATTTAACAATCTTTAGTTGTTAAAAAAGCGCACCTTGCTCTGCAAACCTTTGCGGATTTTCATGCCTGAGCAGCATCATTTTTGTATCTAATCCATAAAAATATCCGCGCAACTCACCGGCCTTTCCAATGACCCGGTGACAGGGAACAATAATAGCGATAGGATTGCTACGGTTTGCCATACCCACTGCCCGTACAGCAGCCGGATTGTTTAATTGTTCGGCAATAGCTGAGTAAGTAGTGGTTTTTCCAAAGGGAATTTTCAACAACTCCCCCCAAACCTGCCTGTGAAATTCCGGAGCCCCACCCCAATCCAATTTCAAATCAAAAACCTCTCTCGCTCCGGCAAAGTACTCCGTCAGTTGCCGGGCGCAAGCCGCCACGGGATGTTCCGCCAACAACACTGCATCATCCTGCACCCCGATTTCAACAGGTTGTTTCTGGTTTTGACACAACTTTACAGATTGTATCCCCAGTTCACTGCCGGCAATTTCCATTCTGCCAATTGGCGTTGGAATAAGGTAACGTATCAGCATACGGTGGACGGCTTACGGTGGACGGTAGAC
>DLXL01000418.1:6637-17336 GCA_003448025.1 Saprospirales bacterium
GTCTACCGTAAGCCGTCAACCGTAGGCCGTCCACCGTCTACCGTAAGCCGTTACAACCATTTATTTTTGTCTGCCAGAGGGCCAAGTTGCTCCCAAGTAAGTAATACGGCACTTGAACCAACTGCATATGGAGCTATCTCATAAGCGTTGTAAAAGAATACCACGCCATTGGCCACTATTGCGATTTGGGCTGGCAATGGAATTTGCTTGATTTCGGCATAAACTACTTCGGAAAGCGGGTCCGTTTCCTGCAAGCCCTTGGAAAGCTTGTATGCCTTTTCCAATGCTGGCTTAACCGCAGTGGTGTCAGAAATTAAGTCGGTAATTTCAAGTGGTTTAGCTTCTTTGGTAAGGTCGTATGAAACCAGCATTGTAAAGGGATTGCCATGCGCCCCGCCTGTATAAGAATATCCATCCATTTGCACGGTGGCTACCCTGGAGTTCAAAAAAGGTATCGTATCCTTCAGCTCGGTAGTGTATTCCAGAGCCATTTCAGGTCGTTCCTTGACATCTGCCCTAAACATCTCAAAGAATTGCTGACTGGCAGAGTCCAGCGCAACTGCAAATGGCAACTGACCATTACCTCCTACAGCGCTAACTATAAATTCCTGAACAGATTGATTCAATGCCTTCACCAGAACCGAGTCATGCCCTGAAAAAATGGGGTAAGAAACTATGAACCCAGCACAAGCACCTTTAGCCTCGTCGACACAATCTCTTTTAGAGAACAGGCTGCTTTCTGCACTCAGACCATTCTTTTTTTGAGAAGCCTGATCCTTAGTTCCACAGGAAGTCCACAACATCAAAACAATGGCAATCATGCCAACACAAGAGAAAACTTTTTGCATAAAAACACAGAGCATTTTCGCTGCAAGGTACAACAATGCCACGGAGCTAAGAAAGCGCAATATCTTTTAAAAACAGGTATTTCGGTTTTCCTCCAGCGCCTTTAAAGCAAATAAATAGTCTGGAAATACAGGCAATGCTGGTTCCAGCTTTTCCCGCCTTGCGGGGCCTTGCGCGAATCGTACAGTAACACCAGTGAACGGTTCCAGCGAACGGTGAATCCCAGATGCCGGTTGGCCCAAAAATTAGCGCCCAGTACAATACTCAGATCATTCCTGGTCAGATAATCAGGAGCAACGTTATTCAGCCAGTTGAAATCATCATCTACTTTGGAGTTGATCAGGCGTGCATAGGATAACCCGGCATTGAATGATACCCTGTAATAATTATATTTCTCTTCATCATATTCAACCAGCCAATCCTTGAAATGCCATTGAATGGGCACTTCTACATAATTCAGTGTCAGTGCAAATGGATTAGGAACAAAATCATTGGGGATCAATTCATTTTGACACCCCCTTTGGGAAAACAGGATTTCCATGCTGGCTTCTGTTTTACCTTTTAACCGGGAAATAACCCTCAAGCCGCCCTGAAAGCCTAGTTTATTGTAGCCGGCCGATAAATCGCCATCAATTTGAGAGGCCGTCAGTCCCAATACCGCTCCTGCTTTAAAACGTGGTTGCGCGGCAACGATCAAAGGAAATGCGACGATGATTGCCCAAAAAACAAGCTTTTTCATGTCAATTTTTAAGTGTTTATAATGGTTAGCATCCAGAAGGAACCTGAGATGGAAAAATCCCGATCAAGCGCCAAACTTACTGTTATTTTTGCGCGACAAATTTGCTGCGAAATTTTGACACGATATGCGATATACTCAAACAACACTGAAAAAACTGGAGGATATCTTTGATGAACTGGACTACACAGTCCGGTATGAAAAAGGTAGTTTTCAAAGCGGTTATTGCATAGTGGAAAGCCGAAGAGTTGCTGTAGTGAATAAATTTTTCGATACCGAGGCCAGGATCAACACGCTGCTTGACATTTTGAACAGGATTGAATTTGACCTGGGAACCTTGTCTGATCAATCACGGGATCAATTGGAAAAGTGGAAAAAGAGCCATGATTAACCGAAAGGTCAGATTTAGGATCGATGAATAAAAAAGCGCCGACCCGTGCTATAGACGAGTCGGCGCTTTTGGTGGTTGGATCTAACACTAAAAATCGTGTGCGATACCTCCGAATATACAAAGCACCGTAATGTTTTTGCTGGTTTGTTTTATGTTACCATGGATATCTTTCACTTTTAGGGTGATGGTATAAATTCCATGCATTTGATAGTCAAAACTTGGTGTAGCTTCTGTAGACGTAACACCGTTCCCTAAATTCCACTCATACGATACTGCGTTTTGAGACTGGTTTGTAACCAACACCGGATCCTTTTCGTTTACTGAACCATTCTGATGGTTGATGACAAAATCAGCCACTAATCCAGATGGAGCAGGCAGTGCGGTTTCATCAAAATAAACTTCATCAACACTTTTCTTTTGGCAGGAAGAAACCAATGCTATGAAGGCGAACAAAAAGAAAATATTTTTCATGATAAAAATTGGAAAGTGAAATGCTGAGGCAAAGAAAGCATAATAAATTGAGGATAGCAAATAATGTTTTTCATCTATATGCCTCCCTTTTTGACAGTCTTTAAATAAAAATGCCCGTCGCGGCACATACCGGACGGGCATTTTTCCGAAAAGAAGCTCGATGATTATCTGCTGATCACCAGCTTACGGGCGCCCACTTCCTGTCCTGTACGGAAACGAAGGGTATACACGCCTCCAGGCAGGTTGGAGCAATCGATGCGCACCACACTCTCCTGTTCGCTAATATCTGAAATCAATATACGACCAGTAGCATCTATCACCAACACTTCCAGGGTGCCATTCACCGGACGGCCAAATACAATATTTGTATAGGATTGGGCCGGGTTTGGTTGCAGGCTGATACCTGTTAGCCAGGTTGGTTCCTTTATGCCTACTGTGTTCTCCACCTTGTTATCAAGTGATGCATAAACACAGTCGTTGGCATCTGTTACCTGAACATTGTAGGAACCTTCAGACAGACCAGTTACATCCTGTGAATTAGCTATAACTGTACCTGCAGCATCAGTCCAAACATAGGAATATGGACCAGTACCACCATCAATGGTGATATCAATGGAACCAACCCCTTGTCCGTTGATATCGTTATTCACCTGAATATTGGTGAAGGTAATCGGGCTGGTGATGGTGACATTGAAGGAGCAGGAACCGGCGTTTCCACTGGCATCTGTATAGGTATAGGTAACAGGGTTTACACCAACCGGGAACTCAGAACCACTTGGCAAACCATCCAGATTCCATTGGCCGTTGCCTGCCAGCAGACAGTTGTCTTCTGCAATTGGTGATGCGTAGGTCACGATATTATCGTTAGCACAGGCTACGATATTTGCAGGGCAGGTAAGTACTGGTACAATATCGTCAACAACCTTAACCACAACAGTTGTAGCAGCTGTATTTCCGGAAAGGTCCGTTACAGTAAGCGTTACAGTTTGATCGCCAATTTGCTGACAATTAAAGCTTGATGGTGAAATCACAGTGCCAGCAATGCCGCAGTTATCACCAAATTGAGCGCCAATGGTTACCAGTGAAACGGAGGCTTGTCCGTTGACATCCAAATTTATGACACCATTTTGTGCCGTTACGGTTGGAGCCTGGTTGTCGGCAGAGGTCAGGGAAACGGAGGTAGCGGATTGACATCCATTAGCATCAGTTACCTGCACAGAATAATCCCCAACAGTTGCATTGGAAAGGGTATTTCCGGTAGCTCCGTTGCTCCACAGGAAGCTGTAAGGCTCAGTACCACCTGTAATGGATACGGTTGCAGAGCCATTTGCTTCGTTCGGGCAAACAGGATTCACGGTTTGCACATCCCAGTTACCATATGGTTGCGGCTCGTTGATCGTTGCTGAGGTGCTAAAGTTGCAACCATTGGCATCTCCAACATTTACCGTGTAAGTGCCGCCCACCAAGCCGGATATAGTTGCCGTAGATTCGCCAGTATTCCAGGCATACGTAAACGGAGCTGTTCCACCCGTCAGAGACACGGTAACCGAACCATTGGCCAGGCCTGCGCAGCTCACATGAACAATGGTGTTTTCCGAAGAAATGGCGCAGAGGAACGACGATACTTCTACCGTTTGTTCGGCAGTGCATCCCAGTTCATCCGTTACCACCACTGAATAGATTCCGGGTATCAGATTTTGGATACTTTGGGTGGTTTCTCCGGTATTCCAAAGATAACTAAACTGACCGGTGCCGCCAGTTGGATTGGCAGTTGCGGTGCCATCATTTGCACCCTGAGCAGATTCTGCGGTAGTGGTTGCATTGGCAGCCACTGCTCCGGGTTCACCAATATTCAGGGTAAACTCTGCAGGACAAAGATTGTCATCCGTTACCTTAACAGTATAGGTACCTGCCGCTAGATTGTTGACGGATTGTGTGGTTTCGCCATTACTCCAGACAAATGTGAATGGAGCGGCTCCTGCAGCTACCAGCACTTCAGCTGAGCCATTGCTGCCACCATTGCAGGATACATTATTGAAGGTTGTGGAAGCAGACAGCAAACAGTTAAAGGAGTTCACCGTTACAGACTGCGCAACCGTACAACCATTCGCATCCGTAATCACCACATTATAGTTACCCGGAGCCAGGTCAGTGATGGTTTGTGTAGTACCGCCATTACTCCAGTCATAGGTGTAAGCACCGGTTCCTCCATTTGGATTCGCCGTTGCTGTTCCATCATTCACACCAAAAGCGGACTGGGCAGTAGCCGCAACACTGGCAGAAAGCAAAGTTGGCTGAGTGATCTCTACGGAAGTAGTAGCAGAGCAATTTTCTGTATCTGTTACAACAACAACATACGTGCCGGCAGTTAGTCCATTTGCAGTAGCGGTGCTTGCACCGTTACTCCAGGCATATTGATATACGCCATTTCCACCGAGGGCTGACGCTGTTGCAGAACCAGAAGCACCACCATTGCATAACACATTGGATTGGGCTGAAATGTTGGCATTCACGTTATTGTTTTGCAACAGATTCACCGCAGCAGTTTGGGTACAACCATTCTGGGTATTGTTGACTAAAATGGAATAGGTACCTGCAGAATCAACCAACGGAGTCTGGGTATTCTCTCCAGAGATGATATGACCACCATTGGATGCTGTCCAGGAGTAACTGAAATTAGCACCCTGGGAGGAGCCTGTTCCATTCAGTTGGATCTGGAAAGTATTGCAGTTCAGATTTCCCGGCGTAACTGCTGAAGCAACGGGGGGAGCATTGTCTAAATTAACCGGAGCGCTGGCTGTTGAAGTACAACCGTTCAGGGTATCCGTAACAACGAGGCCATAGGTGCCAGGTTCGTTCACGGTTGGGTTTTGCAGAGACGACATGAAGTTATTTGGGCCGCTCCACAAATAGACTGCATTGGTATCCGGAGTTGAGCCGTAAATCACTACACTATTCGCCACACAGGTCAGGGTATTACCGGTTGCTGATGCACCCGGAGCATTCGTATTGGTAGTTACGTTGGCAGTTGCCGTACTGGTGCAGGTGGTAATACTGTCAGTTACCACTACAACATAGGATCCGGAAACGTTTACCGTTGGGCTCCGCTCATTAGAACTGTAGCCGTTGGGCCCTGTCCATGCATAGGTAGGACTGGCGGCATTGGTGGTGGTATTTAGTGTAATGGAAGATACAATACAGTTTATTTGACCACCGGCGGTATTAACTACCGGAGGAGCAATTCCGGTAACCGTAGTAGCCGACGTTTGTGTGCAACCATTGGAGTTGTTGGTTACCTTCAGGGTATAGGTTCCCACAGCATTTACCACGGGAGTAAGTGTTGAACCGCCACTCACAATATTTCCTCCATTGCTGGTACTCCAGGAATAGCTGAAATTTGAGCCTGATGAGCCGCTGCCCTGAAGGGTTGTTTGAGGCACAATACAAGTAATGGATTGAGCCGGTCCGGCATCTGCTGTGGGTTGATCCAGATTGGAGCTTACCTGTTTGGAGGCAAAAGAAACGCAGGAGGATTCCGTATTGGTTACCTGAATGGTGTAACTTCCGGCAGCGTCAATCGTTGGCGTGGTGGTAGTTGCACCTGAAACGATGTTACCCCCGTTACTGGCGTACCACTGATAGGTAAATTCAGGGCCGGAACTGGACCCTGTTCCATTCAGTTGTTGTGTTGGCTGACTGCAGGTAATGACCAGTGGATCAGCGATCACAGCGGTTGGATATACAGCAGGCGCCATATTTACCGTAAGTGTGACTTTACAAAAGTTATCGTCTGTAACACTAACGATATGATTGCCTACTCCCAGATTAAATGCTGTTTCACCATTTTGGCCATTTTGCCAATTGTAGGTATAGTTGGTATTCCAGCCTCCGCTGGCAGCAACCGTTGCAGAGCCAAGTATGCCGTTGCAACCAACAGGAGTAGAGCTCTCCAATGTCAAAGCCAGAGGTTCTGCAGGTTGATCAACATCAAAACTGAAAGTTCCAACCGTACCAACTCTACCATTTACGGTAACCGTATATGATCCTGCCGGAAGATTAACCAAATCCTGCGTAGTAGCATTATTGCTCCAGGAATAAGTGTATGGAGGTACACCGCCACTTGGCGTAATATCAATGGAGCCGGTGTTGGTTCCATAACATTTAACATGGCTTACCACTTGCGCATCCAATATCAACGGTGGTGGCGCGCATTTATCCTGCATGAAGCTAACCAAACCGGAAGTGGGCAACTGACCAGCTTCCCACACCTTCCGGTCGTATGGACAAATCGCGAAAATGGTTGGGTAATAACTAATTTGGTATGAATTGGCAATGGAAGGTCCCTGGGTATGAATAATCGGGTAACCCGTACCTGCCACCCAGTTGCCCTGTGTGCCGCCAACGCAGCCAGACGGACCGTAAAGGCAAGCCAGATTGGTAGCAGCATCACCTTCCATAAAGAATACCCGAACTTCATTGGAGCCGTCCGGGCCATACTCTTCATATAATTGTTCCAATGCACCCGAATTGTGGTAGTTCCAGCAAGGACCACACCAGGTAGCGGAAAAATCAATGAAGACGGTATAGCCATCATCCAGCATATCATACAAATTATAACTATTGCCATCCAAATCTGTGGCATTCCAGTCAGGCGCAATACTTCCATCAGGAATTTGGGCATATACGGATACCCAACCCAACATGATCAACATGATGAGTAATATATTCTTTTTCATAGGCAGAGAACAGGAAATGATGTGTTTGTGAAATTGTGAGCGCGAAAAGTACAAATCCCTGGAACAATCCCAACTATTAAGTATTAGATTTCGAAAATTTGCAATTGCCACGACAAATCCTTTGCCTTCAGCTCAAGGCAACAAATCAAATCCATAACCTGACCCAGTCCATGCGCTGTAATATGAAAAACGAACAAACCCTTCGGAGGGTCCATAAAGAAAAGTGGCTCCGGGGCCATCTGAAGCCATTGGCCAATTATTGACTACCAGATTCAGTTTTGGGAATATGCGACCAAATTGAGTATAGTTTTTTACAAAACCCTTAGTATTACATGCACAATAAGACAAATTAGTAAACCAACCAAGAATTTGTGCCTCAGGTTGATCAATGGGCGCTAATGGTAGTTTAAGGCCATTGTATTCAGATTTAAATATTCTGGACTTGTAGAAACTCCCTGTAACCGGCAATATAGAAAGCGTGTCTTGAGACACCTTAAGAAAGTATTGAAAAACATCATCTTTCTCATCCTCAAGCCAGGAAGTATACACATCTCCCAAATAATGGAACCGCTCCTCAATCATGAAGCCTTTTTGTGGATCTTTTGCCACTACTTCAAGAATCAAGGTATCATCCAGATAAAAGTAATTACTACCATCACCTACTCTATATTCTTCCCCCCAAAGCAACAGGTACTTGCTTTTCTGGCCTATGGATAAATTATTGAGATCTATGTAATTAAGACTCGGACCAGGAATAAGCTTGCAGCAAGGATCTTTTTTGCATGACCCCATCAACAAAGTAAATAGAACAGAAGTTAAAAAAAAGTACTTGATATTCATGGGCAGGTATCTTTTACCATACTACTGGATATTTTGATGACAGACGTTGGCACTTGTTTTGTCAAAGGCAGTAGATCAGGCATTTGAAGGATCAGGTCTAAAGTCCAATATCTAAATGTTCAGGAGTCTCATTTTTCTCACCTTTTAAATAACCTGGCAGAGCAGTGGCTTGATCTATTGAAGAAATTCAGGCTGCTCCCTGTATCCTTCTATTTCTTCATCAGTAAGCGGCGGCCCAACTTCGTATTCTGCACGCCAGTTGCGTACCGGTAATCGATCCACCGGATACCAGTTCCCCCACCAGTCGAAGTACTCCAGATTATTGAAATTCAGTTTGTAGTCAAACTCGCTTGGCACATCATATACAAAACCCGGGTAATAATACTCCCGACCGTGCTCTTTGGCAAATTCCAGCTCTATCAACATGGTATAGGTTCCAAGTCCACGCCTCCATTCTTCAGGATCATGAATACAATAGTTTCCGGCCATGCTTTTTTTACCAACATGAAAAAAACTGGTGGCGATCAACCGATGGTCTTTAAATACGTCGAATTGAATGCCATAGCAAGGCATTAAACTGCTAAATGCACTAAAAAAGCCATAAATACTTTCCGGACGATTATGAGCAAACCTGCGTGAATGGCGGTCAAATAAAGCCTCATGCATGGGCTCAATGCGGATGGGCCGACGAAGAATGACCAGATCTTCATTTCTGCGCAAACACTTCCGCTGACTCTTACTAAAACTAAAATTTCGCAAGTTGATACGCAGCAAAATTACCCTGCATGGCCGCCCGCGCCACTCCCAGTAATTGCGCCTGAAAATCTGATCCGACCAATAGGTCCATCCATCTTCACAAAACCGGTCGAACACCATCGTATGCAGGGGCTGCATAGGAATATAGGCCTCAATCGGGTTGGGATTGAAGGAAATATCCTGAAAGACCTCTAAAGTTGGGCGGTTCACAGTGAATAAATGATGTTCGGTTGTGGTTGTTGGTTGCCGGGTTGAGTATTCTTTGACTTTTTGGCTAACGCTTAGTTTTTTCACCGCGGAGGCAGAGAGGCGCGTGGCAATTAACCTCTGTGTCTCTGTGTCTCTTTGTCTCCGCGGTGAAAAATAAGTATAAGGTACCCGCTTCAGCTTTTCAATGCCTTATTTTTTCCTTTTTTTCTTTCCTTTTACCAGTTTCATTTCATTGAGAAGATAGCCGGCGCCACCGAACTTGTCCACAATGAATAGTATGTAACGGGCATCTACCATAATATTACGACAAATGGCCGGATCATAGTTCAGATCGCTCATGGTTCCCTCCCAAACCCGATCGAAATTGAGCCCGATAAGATTGCCATTAGCATCCAAAGCCGGAGAGCCCGAATTGCCTCCGGTGGTGTGATTGGTGCCTATACAAGCCACAGGTAAACGACCGTCGGCTGTTGCATATTGGCCATAGTCCTTTGCTTTCCACAAATCGATCAATTTTTGCGGCACATCAAACTCGTAATCGCCTGGAATGTACTTTTCCATCACACCATCAAGGTCTGTTTGAAACTCATACTGAATGGCGTCTCTTGGAGAAAACCCGCGAATTTTGCCATAAGTGAGTCGCAACGTACTGTTGGCATCGGGGAAAAAGCGTTTTTCTTTAAACACTTCCATTTGCGCTGCCATATACTGCCTCTGTAACAAAGTTATCTGGGGTTGAAGTTCCTGAAGTTTGGGTTGAATTTGACTTGCATAAATATTTTGCAGTCGCTCCCATAGCTTAAAGGCTGGATCATTGCGCAAGGTTTCCGCTATTTCACCCGGCTTTTTGGATTCCAGCAATCCCATGAATTTGTTGCGCTGAGCGAAAACACTCTTTTCAAAAATATTTTTGGCCAGCATGGCATACCCGCCGGCTTCACCAGCCATACTTTTAACTTCTTCAGCGCCCCACTCTGCCCGGGCATTTTCGCCAAACATTTCCAGCATGGCAGCTAATACCGCCTCATCTACCTGTGGATGGTAATCTTTATAAAACCCTTGCATCGCTGTTTTTATCCGGTCCATCTTTCCGGAGAAATCTGCTTCATTTTTAGGATCATAACTATTGATCCAGCTGCCCAAACCGGATACCGTTCCTAATAGTTCATTATTGCGAACCATCGTTTCGAGGTAGTAATCCCGGCCCAGAACATAGGGCTCTATATCCTTATACAATTGCCTTAGGCGAGGCAAAAGGTTTTTATACCGCAAATTCCAATCGGGATTTTGCTGAATACGCGCCGAAAAATCTGCTTCATAGACTGCTTTTTTCTCATAGGCCTTGTAGGTCTTAAGCCCCTGCATCTCCCCTAACCATTTTTTCCATGCATTGGCAATACTGGCATACCGGGCTACATAAGAGATCTTCACAGCAGGATCTTTTCGCATAAACCCGTCCATCACTTTCAATGCACGATCCCGAATGGCCACTCTGGCAGGATCCAATACTTCGCCGGTTTGACGAATAGCAGCCTCCGTGAGGTATTCATTCGTAGCACCCGGGAACCCATAGACCATGCTAAAATCGCCTTCATCCGCACCATCTAAAGATATGGGCAGAAAATGCCCCGGGCGATAGGGTTTATTATCTTTGGAATATGCTGCCGGGCGATTATCCTTATCGGCATACACCCTGAAGATAGAAAAATCGCC
>DLXL01000418.1:17470-21327 GCA_003448025.1 Saprospirales bacterium
GCATACACACTGAAGATAGAAAAATCGCCGGTGTGTCGCGGCCAAACCCAGTTGTCGGTATCCGCCCCAAACTTTCCGATGCTACTGGGTGGTGCTCCCACGAAACGAACATCCTTAAAGGTTTGTGTAACGAACAGGTAATACTGGTTGCCATTATAAAAGGGCCGCACCTCGATATCCTCCCATTTCTCCTTTTTGGTGGTAGTTTTCAAACCTGCTATATTTTTGTCAATCTGGGATTGACGTTCCCGCTCGGCCATACCTTCTGTAATGCCTTGAAGTACCACCAGGGTAACATCTTCTATTCGGGAAACGAACATAGCTGTTACGCCTTCCGCAGGCAACTCCGATGCCCGGTCTTTTGCCCAATAACCATTTTCAATGTAATTATTTTCCAGGCTGCTCAATTGTTGAATGGCATCAAATCCACAGTGATGGTTGGTCAGCAGCAGCCCTTCAGGAGAGATCATTTCACCGGTACAGCCTCCATCAAACTGGCAGATGGCATCCTTAATACTGGTTTGGGCAGGCGCATAAATATCGTCGGCTTCCAATTTCAAGCCGAGCGCTTTCATGTCCTTTTCGTTTTGTTTTTCCAGCAGGGATGGAATCCACATACCCTGCCCGACAGCGGCCCCCCATTGAACCGCCAGAACTAAAAACAGAAAAAGTCTTTTTTGCATAATGATTGAGTTATTGGAAGGCGAAAATAACAGGAACAGTCCAGTGTAACAGAGATAAACGCCGGAAGAAATGCTTCAAAGATTGAAAAGGGTATAAATAACCTGTATCTGCATGCCCTCAATACGCAAAAGGATACCTTTGTACCTGAACAAATAAAATTTGGCTCACATGACTTTCATTCGTATTAACCTGGTGATTTTGGTGGCTTTGGCCGCCCTTTTTCATGCATGTTTTAACCAAAGTTCGCCTAAAAAACTTCCCATCCTGGGGGAACGAGATGTAACTGCTTCAGGCGACACCATTTATCCTACGATTCCTGACTTTCAATTTATCGATCAGGACAGCCAAATAGTAAATAACGCCACTTTTGCCGGGAAAGCGTATGTGGTAGATTTTTTCTTCATCCATTGCCCAACCATTTGCCCTAAAGTAAAAGCCAACGGGCTTCGGGTTTACCAAAAGTTTAAAAATGATGATCGTCTTCTGATGCTATCACATTCCATTGATATCCGAAACGATACGGTTGGCGCATTACACCACCATGCTCAAAAACTTGGCATCGAATCTTCCAAATGGCATTTGGTAACCGGAGACCACGATGCAATCTATGCTATTGCTGATAATTACTTCAGCGTAGCTACGGAAGATCCTTCTGCCCCGGGAGGCTTTGACCATTCCGGCAGATTAATTTTGGTAGACAAAAACCGGCATGTACGCTCTTTTTGCGATGGTACAGACGCTGAAGATGTGGATCGCTTCATGAAAGACATCGAACGGCTGTTAGCTGAAGATCAGGTCAAATAATGCAACCAACACTTATGCAACTGGATATTCAAACCCCTGCGTTGTTGTTTCCGGCAGTTTCTCTGCTTTTGCTGGCCTATACCAATAAGTTTCTGGCCATAGCCAACTTGATCCGTAACCTGATTTCTGACTATGAAAAGCAGCCCCGGTATGAATTGCTCAAACAAATAAAAAGTCTGCGATTACGGTTGAATATGATCCGATGGATGCAGGTTTGCGGAGTTGCCAGCATGTTGCTATGTGTTATTTCCATGTACTTTATCCATGAAGGATGGCAGGTATGGGCTAAAGTGTTGTTTGCTGTAAGCCTGCTGCTTTTGATCGTATCCTTAGTGGTAACTTTAGTGGAAATCATACTTTCTGCCGGCGCCTTAAAAGTGGTATTGAAAGAACTTCAAGAAAAAAATGAACACATGCAATAGGATATATCCTGCCTTCTTTTAACCTTTACGCTATCCTTTGGTCAATTGTTGGCAAAAAGGCTCATTTACCGTCAAATCATTCAAGGTTTAGCCCCAAATCGCCTGTTGATTTTGATTTTGGCATGAAAAGAAGAAATTTCCTCCGCCTTTTGCCTGCTGCCGGCGTCAGCTCATTTGCCGTTAACGGCTTCTCCATGCGCCCGTTTGCCAACACTCGTATTGCGTAAATTCTTACCAAATGCGATGGGGTTCAGGATCGGACACTCGTACTGATTCAATTAAAAGGCGGAAATGATGGCCTGAATATGATTATTCCGGCCGCTAATTACGACCGCTACGCGGAACTCCGCCCTACCACAAAGATCAACGATACCGGTACCGGAGCATTCCTTCCGATTGACAATACTTTACCAACTTCTGATCAGGCAGGATTTCACCCTGCCATGACCGGCTTTAAAGATTTGTACGACCGTGGCTGGCTGAATGTAATCCAGGCGACAGGATACCAGAGCATGAACCAAAGCCACTTCAAAGGCACCGATTTGTGGCTTTCCGGAGGAGGTGGCTCAACGGAACTTAACAACCTTGGTTCCGGCTGGATGGGCCGGGCACTTCAGGCGTTCTATCCACACATTGAAGGGGTTCCCGTGGCCGACATGGTGGACCCATTGGGCATTCAGGTGGGCGATCCTTTCACCTCCCTGGGTTTCCACACAGAAACAGAGCATCAAAATGTGATCAACCTGAGCGGTCAGGACCCTGCAGGTTTCTACTCTCTCATTCAAACCATCGGCGGAGCACCAATAATGAATGTGCCTGACACCGATCATGGTCATGAGCTGGAGTATATCATGGGGGTGGAGCGCAGCATCAACTTATACGCTAACCGCATCACCCAGGTATTTAATGCCGGTTCCAACTCCATCACCACCTATCCGGGCGGCTCGCTTGGCGCCCAGTTGAAAACAGTAGCCCGTATGATCAAAGGAGGTTGTAAAACCAAAATCTTCCTTTGCCAGATCGGCGGATTTGATACGCACAGTGCTCAGGTTGACTCTGGCGATACCAGCATTGGCGCACACGCTAACCTGCTTAAATCACTGTCTGACGCCGTAAAAACTTTCCTGGACGATTTGCAGGGATTGGGAATAGCCGACAACGTTATGGGCTGCACTTTCTCAGAATTTGGTCGTTGCGCTAAAGAAAATGGCTCTTTTGGCACTGATCACGGCACTATGGCGCCTATGATTGTTTTTGGTAAGGATGTGAAACCCGGGGTGGTGGGCACTAACCCTAATTTGAACAACCTGACCAACGATAATCAGATCAAGGAAATGCAATTTGATTACCGCCAGGTATTTGCTACCCTGCTGCAGGATTGGCTTGGCGCCAATCCGTTTGTCATGGAACAAACGATGTTTGAAGGGTACGCTAAAATGAAATTAGTAGCCAAAGCATCTCGTGTTGATCCTGACTGCCAATGGGGCGGAGCAGAAATTGTGGTGGATAATTTCCGCCCGATGACATTGTTCCCAAACCCGGCTTATATGAGCACCGAGGTATCCTACGAGAATCGCGGCGAAGCTTTCGAGGCCTTACTATCTCTGCACAGTCTTGGCGGAACCTTGATTGCGGCACGCCATGAAACGGTTCTAACCGGCCCTAACTCCTTCTATTTCGACGTCAATGCACTGCCGGAAGGCATCTACTTTGTCAGGATGCAGAATAAGTACAACGGCAAAGCGAATGTTATGAAACTTAGTGTGGTTCACGGAAGTGGAATACGTGCGCGGAATTAGCGAATATACAATATCGAATGTCCAAGTGGGGCGGGTGTCTGGCTTCAGCACATTTGTTTGGCTACTCACATGTGATTTGCCAAGGACTAAAAGATATTGTGATAAGCGCCCGTGAAAAATCAAGCAAATGTGCTGAAGCCAGACACCC
>DLXL01000418.1:21505-27398 GCA_003448025.1 Saprospirales bacterium
CTTGGACATTCGATATTGGCTATTCGATATTGGATATTTTCTACATCGCGCTCGCCGACTTAAAGATCCGGTTCCAGTTAATACCGCTGCGCATATTTCCGTTTTGGGTGGAGAACCAGATGAACAGCGGCTTACCTACAATGTGATCTTCCGGCACAAAACCCCAGAAGCGGGAATCTTCCGAATTGTGGCGGTTATCGCCCATCATCCAGTAGTAGTTTTGCTTGAAGGTATAGGTAGCAGCTTCCTGATCGTTGATGAAAATTTTGCCATCTTTTACCTCTAGTTTGTTGTTCTCGTACACCTTGATGATACGCCAATAGAAGGCAAGGCTTTCCATATTAATAGCTACAGTAGCCCCTTGTTTAGGCACATAGATAGGCCCGAAGTTATCTACTGACCAGGTGGAGAAACGCTTTGGGTCGTTAGGGAAGATATTTCCGGGGTCGGGCGATCTTTTCAGCTTTTCAACTTTCAATCCCATAGCCCGAATTTTCTCCACTTGTTCTACATCAAGCGCCATTCCAATCTTGGATCCTTCCCGGAAAGCTTCATTCAGGTTAACACCCAAATCCTGCAATTTTTTAGTATTAAAGGTATTACCACTACTTTCAATACTGTACAAAAACTGCATGTGGGTTGGGTTTTGCGCGGCCTGGCCGTTCACAAATACTTGTCCCTCACGGATTTCCAGGCTGTCGCCTCCAATGGCCAGACAACGTTTAATATAGTGGTCTTTTTTATCTGTTGGCCGGGTAACGAATGGCAATTTTTGATTGCGGTAACGCGCCTGTCCAACATTGTTGCGCGTCCATTGCCCAATGTCCCAACTACGATCCGGAGCAATAAATACACTATCTCCGGCAGGCCAGTTGAATACCACAGGCTCATTCCGATCAATTGTTTCAATGGCCGGAAGCCTGAAATATGGAAGCGAAGGTTTTTCCAGATAAGATTCCGAGCCCACCAAAGGCATTACATTGTGCATGAGCGGAAATTGTACCACCGTCATGGGTGTACGAATCCCGTAATGCGCTTTACTCACAAACAGATAATCGCCAACCTTAAGTGATCCTTCCATAGAGGAGCTGGGAATCACATAGGCTTCAATGAGGAACATCCTGATAAAAGCAGCAGCAAAAACCGCAAATATGATGGCCTCTGCCCATTCGCGTGTGGCTGTCTTTCTAAATTGAGGATATTGAGATTCCAGCTTTTTCAAACCAAGCGTATCCTTCTTCTCAATGGCATCGTGATGGAGCCTGTGGTATTCCCGTTCTTTTTCGAGAATCGGTCCTTCATAAGTGGCTTTTGCATCGCGGCCTACAAGGAAAAAGGAGATTGGTGCATAAACAACAGCCAATACAGCCTCCCAAAAACCGTGGCGACCAAAAGACCGAATCAAATCAATGACCAGACCGGCATAAATGAAAAAATTAACCACCGGGAACAAAAACCACAAAGCATATTGCGGTTTCCGGCCTACCAATTTGCACCATTCTACTGCCGCTACTCCGGGTACGAGGGCCTTCCAGCCTGGGATACCGGCCTTTTCAAACAACTTCATCATGCTCAAACCAAGCAGGATATACAATACGATCAGGAAGAGTAATACAGACATGGTGGAGTAGGATAATGTGGATAATGTGGGGAATGTGGGTATAGCGTCTTTGCGGAAAACCCAGGCGAAGGTATTTTATATTAAAACACCCTCGCCTGGTCATAGATTTTCAGCCTGAATTGTTCGATAGAATTACTTGAAAATGGGCTGAATTATTCTTCGTCTGATTTTTTCTTGCGCTTGCGGCGGGTCTTGAACATCTCCACCACTTCTTTATCCGACAAGAAGTTGAAGTCTACAAACTGGGTAGACACAAAGCGCTTGATATCCTGATAGTCTTTAGCGCGCTTGTCGGTATAGGTAAGGAGCAACTTGTTGATGTAGTTCATCGAGAGTTTTTCCACATCCTGATTAAACTGTTGATTGCCAAAGATCTTCATATAAAGGCTGAAGATTTTGGTGAGCTCAAAGTAATCATTGTACTCCCGCTCTGTAAGGCCTTTCACCAGTCGGGTGAAATAAGTAATCACCAGTTGGCGCAGGCATTCGGTTTCAACGGAAAGACCTTCGTGCGTGTTATAGAATTCCTGAACAGCCTCAATGGCATCCGGGTGAACGTATCCGAGGTTGTGAATTTTATCGGCTATACGGTAGTAGTCTGCTATCCGATCCTTGTACATTTTGTCTACAGCCTGGCTCATTCGCTCATCATTGACTGCATCAATCCCCGGAGACTTATAGAGTGAAACCAGGAAGCGCAGGTAACGCAGATCAAACTCCTGGAACGAGCGTCTTTCCCGTTCGAAATGTGTAGCAAAAGCTTTGCGTTCAGCCGGATCGAGATCAACGAAATTTCCACAGATAGCCAGCATTTCCAGGTATTCTTCCGACCCCTGGAACTCTTTGTTATTCAAAAAGCCTGTGATTTGGGCTTTCAGACTGTCGTTTCCTGCGCCAGTTTCAAAACGCTTGAGCAGGAATTGACGGAGAGCCGAGAAGTTGGCCTTCATTTCGCCCAGTGTCTTAGGGAAATCCGCAGAGTGATATTGTTCGTGTCGGAACTGATTGGAGTAGCGGCGATAGATATCTTCCCGGTCTTTGAGATCGCGGAAGCGATCCTGCTTTTGCTGCTGGAGGAAGTACCGAATACGCTTGTTTTCAACCAGACTCATCAAATTGGTGATCCAGATATCTGAACTCAGGGCAAAACCCACGGTGATACTCTGACCAATACGTTTTTTTAACTGATCAAAATGAACACTTTTGCAGATTGCCAGCAGGATTTCTTTAAAATGGTCATTCGGGCGAACATATTTGTATTGATCGGTGATCTCGCCGCGAAGCACCGCAAAACCCAACACACGAGGCAGGTACAAGCCTTCAAATGGAGGCTCCAGGAGGTATTTCTCAAAGGTAACCAGTTGAAGGGGCGCCTCAGAGGCCACCTGGTGGTGCAGCGCCGACAGCATGGGTTCAAACTCGGTTCGAAGTGCGTTGTAATACTCATCCTCCTCTTCATCGAGGTACATGGTGAGATTTTCAGAATCCTGAATGGCCGCGGCGATTTCGTTCAGGCGGTCGTAATATTGATCGTCTAGTGGTTGCATATGGAATGGAATGAATACCCTGGTTTTATTGATTTTTATTTGAAAAAGACCCGATGAAGCCACTCAGGGCTTCATCAGGTCTTTTTATCAGAACAAGCTTCGTGGCAAATGTAATCAGTTGCCATGAAGTGTATATTATTCTTCTGTTTTTTCTTCAGCAGCGGGAGCTTCTTCAGCAGCCGGGGCTTCTTCAGCAACAGGAGCAGCTTCTTCAACAACTGCCTCTACCGGAGCTGCTGCCTCTTCTGCAACCGCTTCTACTACCTCTGCTGCTTCTTCAGCAGCAGCTTCAACAGCTTCTTCAGCAGCAGGAGCTTCTTCCACTACCGGAGCTGGTTTAGCTTTAACTTTAGCTGTACCGTCTACAGAAGCTACGAATTTGCGCTTGGCTTCTTTAGTTTCTTCACGACGCTTATTGATGCTTGTTTCTTTCTGTTCAATCCACTTAACCAGCATCTCATCAGCTTTTTCCTGGCTGAAGGCACCTTTAGCTACACCTTTTGCCAGGTGACGCTGGTACAATACGCCTTTGAAACGGAGAATAGCATTTACGGTATCAGTTGGCTGAGCACCTACGCCCATCCAGTAGTATGCGCGATCGCGGTTCAGTTCAATAGTTGCCGGAACAGTCAGCGGGTTGTAAGTGCCGATCTTTTCAATGAAACGGCCGTCACGAGGAGAACGGCTGTCGGCGATAACAATGTGGTAAAATGGGGAGGCTTTACGGCCTTTACGTTGCAGACGAATCTTTACTGCCATGGTTGAAATGAGAAAATTTAATTGAGATACACTCGCCCGGCTACTTATATCAAATAGCACCGGGCTTTTCAAGGGCCGCAAAGGTAATATTATTTCTTGAAAAAAAACAAGAAAATAAAAAAATCCAGCTTTTATTTGAAGGCACAAGGGCGCGTAAACACAAAGGCACAAGGGCACGAAGACACAAATGGGGCAATTGGGCTATACCCAATTACCCCATTTTCTATGTTATAATCACTTTTGCGCGCTTTGTGTCTTTGCGCCTTTGTGCTTTTACGCTTCCTGCCTTCTTATCTAAAGTTCAGGTGCTTGATGGAATAATAGCAGATGGTTCCGAAACCAAAGGAAAGCATGACGTGGAACAGTACGAATGCGGTGTTGTGTGTTAGCAGACCTACGATGGCTGCCGTTGCGAACACGAGCGACATCACGCCTTCTGCAATGGTGATCCAGGAAATCTTGCGGGCAACATAAGCAGCCTTTTGAACAGAATTGCCTTGTTTGCCGTCGCCACCATACTTAGGGGTACGAACGAAAGCAGACACCTTACCACGGAGGCCTTCAATAACCGCAACTGCATTGTACAGCGAGAGTCCGAGCGACATTGGCATGAACGAGAGGAACAAACCAAAGAAACGAACCTTTTCCCAGAAAGTAGCCGGAACAGTACGGTTGAGCGCAGCAGTAATATTAGCCGTGTAGGAGATAGCCGCTACAGAGAACAGACCCAATACAGAGAAGGAAAGGAAGTGTGTGGAAATACCCAGTTCACTGAACGCAAATGCGAGTGGAACACTGCTCAGGGCAGCAACGAATACCCACAGGAACACACCATAAGCGGTCAATTGGCTCATTGCGTGCATTTTTTGGATACTGTTGAGCTTGTCTGTATTCCAGATCAACTTCATCAATTTACGCACATTTTGTGCTCCACCTTTATTCCAACGGAACTGTTGTCCTTTGAGGGCGTTCATATCCACTGGCAATTCTGCCGGGCTGCCGAGTTTCTCAAGGTACTGAATTTTGTAACCCATGATCTGGGCGCGGAAACTCAGATCGAGGTCTTCTGTAAGGGTGTCGCTCTGCCAGCCGCCAGCTTCATTGATCACATTTTTACGCCATACACCTGCAGTGCCATTGAACTGAAGCAGGAGATTGCCATAAGAACGGCCAGCCTGTTCAACGGTGAAGTGCACATTAAGTTGCAATGCCTGCAGTTTGGTGAGCATGCTGTAGTCAGCATTAATATGCTCCCAACGCGTTTGAACGATGCCCACTTTCGGATCTTCGAAATAAGCCATCGTTGTACGCAGGAAATCCGGGCGTGGTGTGAAGTCCGCATCGAAAATAGCGATGTAGTCTCCTTTTACCAACGGCATGGCTTCCTGCAATGCGCCTGCTTTGTATCCCTGACGGTTAACACGGTGTACGTGTTCGATATCGAAACCCTGAGCCTTCATTTCGGCTACCTTGGCAGCCACGATACCCACCGTTTCATCGGTAGAGTCGTCCAGAACCTGAATCTGGAATTTGTTTTTAGGGTACTCCTGGGCAGCCACATACTCAATGATACGTTCAGCCACGTACATTTCATTGTACATGGGAAGTTGTACCGTTACGAACGGCACATTTTGATCATCGGGGCTGTATTGTTTATAACGAATCTCCGGGTTCTCCTTGTGGTACTTTTTGTACAAGTACAACAAGTGGAATTGCAGGAGGGCATAAATGGTTACGCCGCTCATGGCAAGGAAATAAATGAGAAGCATCAGGTAACCAAAATCAACAAAGGCCTGATACTGAAATGCCTCAAAAAGCGAATGAAGACCGTACATATTGAGTTGGATGTTTAGAATTTGAGTGTTTGAGTTTTCGGGTGTTTCGGTGTTTTGGTGTTTTAGTGTTTTGGTGTTTTGGTGTTTTGGTGTTTAGGGTGGTTTAGTGTTTTAGTGTTTTGGTGTTTTGG
>DLXL01000225.1:0-3719 GCA_003448025.1 Saprospirales bacterium
AAAGTGCTGGCATCCTTTTGGGTGGTCAAAAACATTTTTCAGGTTTTGCAACATTTTATTATTATTTATTTTTTTATAAAATTTTGATAATCAATAAATAATACACGTATTTTGTAACATTAATTTCCATGGAAAAAAGTAAAACTGTTCAGTTACTTCGAGTATTTTCCAGATCAGAGCTGCGGGAATTAGCCCGTTTTCTGGCTAATCCGGCCTTTAATGCGCGGCCGGAAGCCATTCCATTGCTGGAAATATTGACCCAAACCGGTCTTTCCGGAAAAGCCTGGCCGAGCAAAGAACGGATTTTTTCTGTTGTTTTCCCCAAACTGGTTTTTGACGATCAGCGTTTGCGCCTGGCCATGTCGGCACTTTTATCAGGCGCCGAAAAATATCTGGCAGTGGCCGATTTCCTGCAGGATTCCCATTCATTTCAGATCCGCTTAAGCCAGGTGTTGCGCAGCAGAAACCTTTTGGCTGCATCAGAACAATCCCTCAAAACCGGCGCCACTGTGTTAACTACGCAACCCTTGCGCCATGCAGAGTACCATTTGAACGATTACCGGATCCGGGAAGAGCAGTTCCGTTTGCTGATTGAAAGCCCTGATACTACCCAAGGGCATCTGCAAGCGCTTTCCGATCAACTGGATATTGCCATACTGGCTTTGAAACTGCGACAAGCCTGCTCGCTGTGGGCGTACCAATCGCGCTATAATGTGCCCTGCGACTTTCAAGCGATAAAAGTTTTGCTGCCCTTGGCGGAACAGCATTTGCAGACTCCGGCCGTAGGCTTATATTATCATTGCTTCCTTGCATTAACCACTCCGGGCGATACCGTGCACTTTCCCATTTTCAAACAGGAGCTGTTGGTGCAAGGCCCTCTTTTTCCGCCGGAAGAACTGCGGGATCTTTTCATTCTGGCCATCAATTTTTGTACCCGCCGCTACAATGAAGGTGATCAAACCTTCCTCCCGGACCATCTGGACTTATACCGCATCGGGTTTGACCGGGGGTATTTTTTATCGGAAGGCCTTTTGTCGCGTTTTACCTACCTGAATGCCACTACCATCGGGCTGGTGATGCAGGAATATGCCTGGACGGAAAAACTGATCCATGAACAACAGGCATTTCTGGAACCGGCCTTTCGGGAATCCGTATATTCCTTCAACCTGGCGCGGCTGGAGTATCAGCAAAAACACTACGGTCTGGCTCTGCAACTGCTTCAAAGGGCAGAATACAAAGAGACTATGATGGCTCTGGCTGCCAAAACCATTCAGCTGAAGATTTATTACGAAACGGAGGAGCTGGACTTATTAGAGTCACATTTACAAGCCATTGCCGCTTATATCCGCAGAAAAAAAGTGATCGGCTACCAGCGGGAAAACTACCTGAACCTGGTGTACTTTGTGCGCAAATTGCTGGAAATCAACCCTCTGGATAGAAAACAAAAACAACAACTCCGGGAAATTATCCGGCAAACCAAAGCATTGGCAGAGAAGGAGTGGCTATTGGAAATCGTATGATGTGCTCGAATGCTGCTACCTTCGCGGTTCAAAATTGCCTTAAATGTTGAGCGCAGCACGAATTTTTCTTCTGTTTTTCCTTTTTTGGTCGGTTTCCGCCGAAGCGCAGAACCCTGCAGATGCTCGTCGAAATGGTGAACGAGCCTATGCTAATGGTCGCTGGGCAGTGGCAGAAGCACAACTTGCTTTGTATCAAAAAGCCAAACCCGGAGATCTGGATGTCCTCAGTAAACTGGGTATTGCGTTATTCCAACTTAGCCGCGGTGAAGAATCCAGGCGATATCTGGAATATGTGGCTGCCAAAGACCCCGGAAGGAAAGATCCGGAACTGTTCTACTACCTCGGCAGAGTGCGCCATGGATTGGGAGATTGGGATAAAGCGATTATCGCCTACAAGCAATATTTGCGGGTTAGCGGCGACCGTCATCCCTTGCGCGCGCACGTAACCGATAACATCAAGCGCTGTGTAACCGGTATGCAGGCCATACAGCATCCACAAATTGCGCTGGTGGAAAACCTGGGAGACCGTGTAAATACGGCTGGTGACGAGTTTGCGCCCATTCCTTCCCTCAATCACGCCGACCGGATTTATTTTGCAGCAGCCCGGCAGGGCAGCTCCGGTGGGGAACGCAATGACGATGGTTTTGAAGACACCCAGCGCGGTCACTGGTGCAGCGATATGTATGCCGCCCGACTACTCAATAGCGGCTGGGAAATGCAGGGCAGCCTGGGTGGCTTGCTCAATACATCCCGATTTGAGGTACCCCTTGGCTTTAATAACAATGGGCAAATCCTGTATTTCTTCAGAGGATACACCTTGTACAGCGGTGAAATATTTGCTGATACCGCCGCCACCAAAGATGAATACTCCATGCAATTGCCTGCATTCAAAAGTCCGGTAAACGCTGAAGTTAGTGATTGTAACCCGTTGTTCTACAACGACCACACTATCATTTTTGCCAGCAGGAGACAGGGCGGACAAGGCGGGCTGGATTTATGGTGGACCATTCGAACCGACAGCGCCTGGACCGAACCTCAGAACATGGGACCGGAAGTAAATTCACCCTATGATGAAGACATGCCTTTTTTGTCGAAAGACGGTGCTACCCTGTATTTCAGCAGTAACCGCCTGGAGAGCATAGGAGGGATGGATGTGTTCCGGAGTACTTACGATGTTAAAAAACGGAGTTGGACCAGCCCCGTAAGCATGGGACTTCCGGTGAATTCGCCGGAAGATGATGTGTATTTCCGTTTATCCAGCAGCGGTCATGCAGCCTTCTTCGCCTCCAATCGTCTGGGCGGTCACGGTCAGCGGGATTTGTATATTGCGTATTATCAGGAAAACCAGCCGGAACAGGCTTCCCTTTCTGAGACCGCCATTTTTACACGTTCTGACCAAAACAATATCGAATCACAGGAGATACGGGAAATAACGATCCCATCATTGGCCTATACCTCCGATCAGGATGTTTTATCCGCGGACAACTTGAAAATTATTGCGCAGGTGGCGGCTTTGACCAGGAATTATCCTCAGGCAACCCTGCTCATCACCACACACACGGATGCCGGCGCTCAGCCGAAGTTTGATTTGTATAATGGCATCAAACGAGCCGAAATACTGGGGAAAGCCATGGTAGACCGTGGCATTCCGGCAAGTCGGGTACTTTTGCGCTGCGTGGGCTCCGGCTACCCGATTGCCCGGGAGGTGCTGGATGCGCAGCCCAATCCGGCAGCTGCTGCCCTGAACCGAAGAATGGAGATGAGCCTTGTGGCCATAGAAAACCTGCCGCTAAAACAATCCATCGAAAGACCATTGGTGGCAGCATTCATGGCTGCGCCGGGAGCAGAACGACTGGCTGAACAAACAAGCGGACTTTCTTACCGTGTTGAAGCAGCCATTACCCGTCAAATCCTGACCAACGATGTGATTTCCATGTTTGGCGACCTGATGATTGAAACCCAGCCCGGCTCCGGGGCATACCAATACACCGCTGGTATCTTCAAACAGTACAATGAGGCCGCAAATTTGCGCAAAGACCTCGTGAACCAGGGCTTTACAGAAGCCAAAATCATTGCTTACATCAACGGTATCCGGCTCCCTAAAGCCGAAGCCGTGGCCTTATTGAAAAAGTATCCTGATCTTGCCGGGTATATCAGGGGGTAGGGGGCGGACGGTGGACGATGGACGATGGACGATGG
>DLXL01000225.1:3974-4150 GCA_003448025.1 Saprospirales bacterium
CTCAAACACTCAAACACTCAAAAATGAAATATTTTCTGTTGATTCTTCCGGTTGTTGTCTTTACTGCTTGCGGGCCGGATTACCTTTTTGAGGAGGAAAAATCCATTCAAAATGCGCAATGGACGTATCGTGATACCCTGGACTTCAGGTTCAATATTCAGGATACCTGTGCTTTA
>DLXL01000406.1:0-203 GCA_003448025.1 Saprospirales bacterium
TCAGCTAAAATGTTACAAGGGCGATTCTATTAGGGTAACCTTTGCAAAGTTCATTTAGACCAACCTCGAAGTGGATGTGTAAAAATTAGATAAGTGTATGTTGGGTAATTTTGAGATGATCGAAAAATTGGAATCTGTGCGTGCACTTAGGAGTACTAAATCTCAAGTTTGTGCGCGAAAAGTTTGAAAAACTTACTGATTCC
>DLXL01000406.1:335-3258 GCA_003448025.1 Saprospirales bacterium
AAGTTTGAAAAACTTACTGATTCCCAGTGGGAGGTTATGTCGGATTTTCTGCCTGTACAACGGAAAATTCATTCCTCAGGCCTGGCGAGGAATACCTGGAATGCCTCTGCGATAAACTTCTTTAGTTTCTTTCCCGTCTTTCTGAATGGCTTTCGCACATCACGTGAAAATGGTCCAGCTAACGGACTGCAAATGGTTTTAACGAATGTAAAATTGCTCTCAAGTGGTAATCTTATGCTAGGAGGGTATCTGTACAGGTTCCTTCCAACTGGTCCCCAAAATGAAGCATGGCTGGCTAAACTTTCGCCTTCTGGTATGGTAATAGAAGAATCTGGCTCAAATTGTGGTGTTGTTTCAACTCAAGTCATTCAATTGGATTCAATCAGGAATGTAAGGTGCTATCCTAATCCTGCCAATAACTATATCAACTTTGACTGGTACGGTGAAAATGTTTCTGCAATTAAAATCTTTAACCTCTGGGGAGAGACTATTCAAGAAAAAAACTTGACGCCGGGAATAAACAATCTAATTTTCGATGTTTCTGAGTATAAAAATGGTTTGTACTTATATAAAATTACACTTAACGGATCAACCTATTATACCGGAAGTTTCCTCATATCCAAGAATTAAATTATTGTAATAGTGAAACATGAGGTAATGCAAGCCATCCAGAACCCTTTGCAATCAGGAAATCCGACTCCAAACCCTGGCATCCCGACCTTCGGATGCCAGATGTTGGCGCAATCTGCCATGCTCCGGCAAACTCAGCGCCGGGTCTTTCTCCAGAATTTGTGTGGCAACCTCCCGCGCAGCCGCGAGCATCTGCCCGTCGCGTGCAAGGTCAGCCAAAAGGAAGCGAAGCATACCACTCTGCTGGGTACCTTCTATATTGCCAGGTCCGCGCAAACGCAGATCAGCTTCCGCGATCACAAAACCATCCGTGGTTTGTACCATGGTCTGAATACGCTCCCTGCCCTCATGACTGAGCTTGTAGCTGGTGAGCAGAATACAATAACTTTGATCCGCACCCCGCCCAACCCGTCCGCGTAATTGATGTAACTGCGACAACCCGAACCGCTCGGCATTTTCAATGACCATGACGGACGCGTTAGGCACGTTTACCCCCACTTCTATGACAGTAGTGGCTACCATGATTTGGGTCTCTTTACGTAAGAATCGCTGCATCTCGAAATCCTTGTCGGCGGGTTTCATTTTACCGTGTACAATGGAAATATGGTATTCCGGGGGAGGAAAGTCCCGACTCAAAGCTTCAAAACCCGACATCAGGTTCTGCAGGTCCATGGTTTCGGTTTCTTCAATCATCGGGTATACCACATAGACCTGTCTGCCTTTGGCAATTTCCTCTTTCATAAATCCCTGCACACGAAGCCGATGGTGCTCTGTTTTGTGCATGGTGGAAATAGGCTTTCGACCGGGCGGAAGCTCATCAATAACAGAAACATCGAGGTCGCCGTACAGGGTCATGGCCAGCGTGCGGGGAATAGGTGTAGCGGTCATGACCAGCACATGCGGTGGTCCGGAGGGGTTTTTAGCCCAGAGTTTAGCCCTTTGTTCTACGCCAAAACGGTGTTGCTCGTCGATAACGCTGATCCCTATATTTTTAAATTTCACCCATTCTTCGATCAAGGCATGGGTGCCGATCAGGATATGCATTTCACCGGATGCCAATTGTGCCAGAATAGCTTCCCGTTTTTTCCCTTTTACGGATCCGCTCAGGTAACCAACGTTCACACCCAGATCGCCTACCAGAGCGGTGATACCTTCAAAATGTTGCTGTGCCAGGATTTCGGTTGGGGCCATCATACATGCCTGGAAGCCGTTATCGAGCGCCATCAACATCGTCATGAGTGCCACCACCGTTTTGCCGGAGCCCACATCGCCCTGCACCAGCCGGTTCATGTGTTTGCCGGAGGCAAGATCAGAGCGAATTTCCTTGAGTACCCGTTTTTGAGCACCCGTAAGCTCAAAAGGGAGCTTTTTTTGATAAAAGTCATTAAAAAAAGCTCCGATTTTGGAAAAAACAAATCCCCGGAAACTGTCTTTCCGGCGGGTGCGGATTTGCAGCAAACGCAATTGGAGGAAAAAAAGCTCCTCAAATTTTAACCTCCGGGTAGCTCCGTCCAGTTCTTGTTGATTCTCCGGGAAATGGATTTTCTGCAAGGCGTCCAGCCGGGAAGTAAGCCTAAATTGACGGGTCAGGTAGTCCGGCATCGTTTCAGGCAATTCAGAAGCTGTCAGCCCGTCAATAAGCGTCCGCATCAACTTGCGAATGCCCTTTGCATCCAGGCCTTTTTGGGTGAGTTTGTCAGTGGTAGGGTAAACAGGGTCAAAGTTTTTTGCTTTCTGCCCTGTCTCCTGATTAGCCTCCTCCATTTCCGGATGCGGGATATTCAGCCGTCCGTTAAACTCACTTACCCTGCCGAATACAATATATTCTTTACCAACCTGCAAACTTTTTTCTAACCACTGAACACCCCGGAACCAAACCAGCTCCATTATCCCGCTGTCGTCGCGAAGGGTACCCACCAATCTTTTAGCCTTGCCTTCACCCATGGTTTCCAAACGGCGGAGGATTCCACGCAACTGAACATTTTCGCCTTCATGGTGGACATCCCGTATCCGGTGAAACTGCGTTCGGTCGATATATCGGAATGGAAAATGGAAGAGGAGATCTCTGCAGGTGAAAATGCCCAGTTCTGTTTTCAGGGTGTCGGCCCGCTGTGGACCTACGCCTTTCAGAAATTCAATATTGGAGTCTAGGTTGGGCATGAAAGGGTTTGCAGGGGTTTGATGTACCGGCGGGTTTAGCCGCCGGAGGTTTGAAGGGTTTGAAGGGTTTGATGTACCGGCGGGTTTAGCCGCCGGAGGTTTGAAGGGTTTGAAGGGTTTGAGGGGTTTGATG
>DLXL01000406.1:3405-6128 GCA_003448025.1 Saprospirales bacterium
GGGTTTGAGGGGTTTGATGTACCGGCGGGTTTAGCCGCCGGAGGTTTGAAGGGGGTTATGCAATAGGGCGCGGAGTAGGGCGAAGCAGATAAAGGCTGAAACCGCCGCAAAGTAGCATGATGATAAAGCCAGGCTTGGTTGATCCGTTAAACCACTCCAATAAGGCAACCAACATTAAAAAACAGGACATTACCAGGCCGGCTTTTCGGGCCCATTGTTTTTGTAATACCAATCCAATAGCAACAATCCATCCTAGTATAGGCGCTATCTGCATGTTCCCGGTTTCTTCAACGAACCAGGTTTTATGAAAAAAAGGGAAATAGTTGGTAATGGCCAACAGCAGCAGGGCACTTAAAAGGTTTTCCGCGCGAAAAAGGGTTGACATGGTTGAACTCTTTGACATGTAAAACAAGGTTGCCTATGCAAATATACTATCAATTATCCTTTGTTTGCTTCTCAAGTATCCTGTACCACACTGCCGGACAGGTCTCTTAAAATCTAATACTGCCTGAACTACAGGTTTGCTAAACTAAAGCACCATATCGAAAATGTATCTGACAGTTATTATGATGAAATGTGCAAATGACTAAAAATAGCAAAACGATTTTTTGTTTAACATTATTGTCGTTTTAGTTGAACAAAAGAAATGTACTCATGTTTGATTGTATGGTTTACCTAACCAACGTTCCACACAATTTAACCTGTTTAACATGAATCGATTTCTTACTGCCCTATTGGCGATGTTGTTTTTAGCAACAGCCTCGTCAGCCCAAACTTCCAAGGTGCAAATCATTCACAACTCCCCGGATCCTACGGTGGATATCTATGTGAATGGCATCCTTGCATTCAATGATTTTGCCTTTCGCACGGCAACCTCTTTTCTGGATTTGCCGGTTGGCCTTCCGCTGGATGTCGCTGTTGCTCCGGGCAACAGTACTTCTGTGGCGGATGCCATAGCCAATTTCCCGCTGCTTTTGGAGTTGGGAAAAACGTATGCGGTTACAGCTTCCGGCGTGGTTGGTGATCCTGTAACGCCTTTCACCTTATTGGTGGATGATGCCGCACAAAACCAGTCTTCAGACCCGGCTAAAGTTCAATTCAATGTGCTTCATGGTGCTCCGGATGCTCCTGCAGTAGATGTGGTAGTGCGTACCGGCAGCAAAATTGTATCCAATCTGGCTTATGGATCCTTTACTTCTTATCTTAGTGTAGATCCAGGTGTGTACTATCTTGATATTAAACCAGCAGGCAGCAACACCATTGTTCAAACATATAAAGCCGACCTCAGTGGTTTGGCCGGCGCGGCTCTTCGTGTAATGGCCAGTGGTTTTCTGGGAGGAACACCTTCCTTCGGACTGTATGCTGTTTTGAGCGATGGCACGGTAGCCGAACTGCCTGCTACACCCGTAGCACGTGTTCAGGTGATTCACAACAGCCCATCCCCAACTGTAGACGTATATGCCAATGATGATTTGTTGATTGATAATTTTGTATATCGTACTGCAACTCCATTCATTTTTGTTCCGGCCGGTGTTGATATCACCCTCGGAGTGGCGCCTGAAACCAGCACTTCTGCTGCGGATGCGATCGCAACCTTTGATGTAAACCTGACCAATGGAAGCACCTATATTGTAACTGCTTCCGGTATTGTTGGCGATCCCGCTACACCATTTACGTTAAACATCAACAACACGGCTCAGGAAAAAGCAGCCAACCCGGTTAACGTGGATATTGCTGTGTTGCATGGTTCCACCAACGCTCCTCCGGTAGATGTTGATGCGCTTTTGCTGGCGAACAATGTGATTGCCGACCTCGCATATGGACAGTATACCCCTTACCTTGGTCTGGCGCCTGGCAAATACGACTTTGCCATCCGTGCTGCCGGTGATCCAAATGTGGTAGCTTCTTACCGTGCTGATTTGAGCAATCTTCAGGGTGCAGCGGCTTATGTGTTTGCCAGCGGTTTGCTGGGCGGCACTCCTGAGTTTGGTTTGTACGCTGCGTTGCCAAGTGGTGCAGTTATTGCATTGCCAACTACTCCAACTGCACGCGTTCAGGTGATCCACACTTCCCCTGATCCTATTGTAGATGTATATGCAGGTAACAGCCTGTTGATTGATAATTTTGCCTTCCGCACGGCAACGCCATATATTGATGTTCCGGCTGACCGTAACATCACCTTGGGCGTGGCTCCGGATAACAGCACTTCTGCTGCCGATGCCATCGCTACTTTTGATGTTAATCTGACAACTGGCGGTACTTATGCCGTTACAGCTTCCGGTATCGTAGGTAACCCAAGCACTCCGTTTACTTTGGTGGTAGATGGCGACGCTCGTGAGGCGGCCTTGCTTCCTACACAAGTTGATTTCAATGTACTGCATGGCTCACCCGATGCGCCTGCTGTAGATGTAGCGGTAGTAGGTCTTGGAACCGTAATTTCTGACTTGTCCTACCCTAATTTCACAGGTTATCTGAGTGTTGACCCAGGCTCGTATCTGGTTCAGATCATTCCTTCAGGCACGAGTGATGTATTGGTAACCTACCGTGCCGATCTGAGTAGCTTGGCCGGTGGTGCGGCGCGTGTTTTTGCCAGCGGATTGCTCGGCGGAACACCTGCATTTGGTTTGTTCGCTGCCCTTGCCAACGGTACGGTAATTGAACTGCCGGTAGTTGTTCCTCCTGCTACAGCCCGTGTTCAGGTAATTCATAACAGCCCATCTCCA
>DLXL01000406.1:6257-7525 GCA_003448025.1 Saprospirales bacterium
CCGTTGACGTATATGCCAATGACGACCTGTTGATCGATAACTTCGTTTATCGCACTGCAACACCGTTCATCGACGTACCTGCCGGTGTAGATATTACCCTGGGCATTGCACCTGAAAACAGCACATCTGCTGCAGATGCCATCGCTACATTTGATGTAAATCTGGTGGAAGGCACAACCTATATTGTAACTGCCTCCGGTATTGTAGGCGATCCAACAACGCCATTCACCCTGATCATCAACGATGCCGGTCAGGAAGCAGCGGCCAATCCGGCCAATGTAGACATTGCTGTGCTGCATGGTTCTACCAATGCTCCGGCGGTAGATGTTGATGCGGTATTTGTAGCCGACAATGTGATTTCTAACTTAGCTTACGGTGAGTTCACACCGTACCTTGGCCTTGCTCCTGGCAAGTACGACTTTGCTGTACGTGGTTCTGGCAGCCCGGATGTAGTGGCTTCTTACCGTGCCGACTTGAGCGGTTTGGCAGGCGGTGCTGCCTATGTGTTTGCCAGCGGTTTGCTGGGCGGAACTCCGGAATTTGGCTTGTACGCTGCATTGCCAAACGGCACAGTCATTGCCCTGCCAACCACGCCAACTGCGCGCGTTCAGGTGATCCACAACTCCCCTGATCCTATTGTAGACGTATATGCAGGTAACAGCCTGTTGATTGATAATTTTGCCTTCCGCACGGCAACGCCATATATTGATGTTCCGGCTGACCGCAACATTACCCTTGGCGTAGCAGGCGAAAACAGCACTTCTGCTGCCGATGCCATTGCTACTTTTGATGTGAATCTGACAACCGGCGGTACTTATGCCGTTACAGCTTCCGGTATCGTAGGCAGCCCAAGTACTCCGTTTACTTTAGTGGTAGATGGCGACGCCCGTGAGGCGGCACTACTTGCCACGCAAGTAGATTTCAATGTACTGCACGGTTCTCCAAATGCACCTTCGGTAGATGTGGCTGTTGTTGGTCTGGGAACTGTGATTTCCGATTTGTCATATCCCAATTTCACCGGCTATCTTAGTGTTGATCCTGGTGTTTATCAGGTTCAGATCATTCCTTCCGGCAGCAACGATGTACTGGTAACCTACCTGGCAGACTTGAGTGCCCTGGCAGGCGGTGCAGCGCGTGTTTTTGCCAGTGGTTTGCTGGGCGGAACGCCGGCTTTCGGTTTGTTTGCTGCACTTCCAAACGGAACAGTTATCGAATTGCCAGTTGTTCCTCCTCCTCCTACAGCGCGTGTTCAGGTAATTCATAACAGC
>DLXL01000406.1:7667-10561 GCA_003448025.1 Saprospirales bacterium
GTAATTCATAACAGCCCATCTCCAACCGTTGACGTATACGCCAACGATGATCTGTTGATTGACAACTTTGTTTATCGCACCGCGACGCCATTCATCGATGTGCCTGCTGGGGTAGATATTACTCTGGGTATTGCACCTGATAACAGCACATCTGCTGCAGATGCTATTGCTACATTTGATGTAAATCTGGTGGAAGGCAAAACCTATATTGTTACTGCCTCCGGTATTGTAGGCGATCCAACAACCCCATTCACCCTGATCATCAATGATGCCGGTCAGGAAGCAGCTGCTAATCCGGCCAACGTAGACATTGCTGTGCTGCATGGTTCTACCAATGCTCCGGCGGTAGATGTTGATGCGGTATTTGTAGCCGACAATGTGATTTCTAACCTGGCTTACGGTGAGTTCACAGGTTACCTCGGGCTTGCTCCGGGAGCGTATGACTTTGCAGTTCGTGCAGCCGGCGATCCGAATGTAGTAGCTTCTTATCGTGCAGACCTGAGTGGTCTGGCGGGAGGCGCAGCCTGGGTATTTGCCAGCGGTTTGCTGGGTGGTTCTCCGGCTTTCGGTTTGTATGCTGCGCTGCCAAACGGTACCGTAATTGCCCTGCCAGCTACCCCAATTACCCGTGTTCAGGTGATTCACAACTCTCCTGATCCAACCGTAGACGTTTATGCTGGCAACACCCTGCTGTTGAACGACTTCGCATTCCGCACGGCTACTCCATTTGTGGACATTCCGGCGGGTCGTCCGTTCAACATCGGTGTGGCTCCGGGCAACAGTAACTCTGTTGCAGATGTGATTGCCTCTTTCCCGGTAAATCTTTCTACCAACAGATCTTATACCGTAATTGCAAATGGCGTTGTAGGTAATCCTGCTACTCCATTTACCCTTGAGGTGGCAGACGACGCCCTGGAATCTGCTTCAGCCGGTATTACCGCAGTAAGTATCTTCCATGGTTCTCCGGATGCTCCGGCAGTAGATGTGGATGAACGCCTGGCTGGTAATCTGGTTTCCGACCTCGAGTTCGGTGAATTCACACCTTACCTGGATCTTGTATCACAGGAGTATTATATCGACCTTCGTCTTGCCGGTACGCCTCAGATTGTGGCCACCTATCGTGCAGATCTTTCCGGTCTTTCCGGACAAGCTATCCGCGTGTTTGCCAGTGGTTATCTGGCATCTTCCCCTGGATTTGGACTATTCGCTGCACTGGCCAACGGTACAGTGGTAGAATTGCCATTCTCACCGGTGGCACGTGTTCAGATCATTCATAACAGCCCAACCCCAACGGTTGACGTGTATGCAGAAGGCGGTTTGTTCCTCAATGATTTCCAATTCCGTACCGCTACTCCATTCATTTACGTACCTGCAGGTTTTGAAATTAACTTTGGTATTGCTCCAGGCACCAGCCAATCAGCTGCTGATACCCTGGTGAATTTCCCAGTGTCTTTTGCCAATGGACAATCCTATGTGGTAGTTGCCAGTGGTATTGTAGGCAGTGCCACTACGCCGTTCACGCTTATTGTGAATGAGGATGCCCGCGAACGTGCCTTCGATCAGAACAGCTTTGAAATGGCAGTACTTCACGGTGGGCCAGATGCGCCTGCTGTAGATGTAAGTACTTACCTGGGTGGCTTTTCTGTGCTCGATAATGTATCCTACGGCGACTTCTCAGGTTATTTGTCGCTCACGCCAGAGCCACTTTTCTTGGAAGTTAGTCCCAGCAGCTCACCAAATACCCGCGTTGGTGTCTGGGGAGGCGATTTCTCTGGCCTTGCAGGATTTGCCTTCGTAACATATGCTTCAGGCTTGCTTGCCGATGGTACATTCGATCTTTGGGCAACGCTGCCAGACGGTACTACCTTCCCGATTCCTTCCTACTCAGAAGTACAGGTAATCCACAACAGCCCGGAACCAACGGTGGATGTATATTATGCAGACGACTTCCTTACGGATGGTATTCAGGTGCTGGATAATTTCCAATTCCGTCAGGCTACCGGCTTTGGTTTGTTCCCGGCACGCAGCGCGTTCTCTCTGGCAGTAGCTGGAGAAAATAGTAACTCTATTGATGATGCCATATATACGCTCCCGGTGAGCGGCCTGGAAACCAGCAAAACCTATGTCATCATGGCAAGCGGTGTTGTGGGTGGAACGCCCGGCTTTGAGTTGATCGTTAACGCTAACGGTCGCTCCCGTGCTCAAAACCCATCGAATGCAGAATTCGCAGTATTCCATGGTTCACCGGATGCACCAGAAGTAGACGTGACCTTGTTTGGCGGACCAGTTTTGGTAGACAATATCTCCTACGGCGAGTTTGATAATTACCTGAGTGTACCAGCTAACGACTATGTCATTTCCATCACTCCTGCCAATAACAATAACGTGGTAGTTCAGAGCTATTCTGCTCCATTGTCTGGTCTTGCAGGAGAAGCCTTTACCGTATTCGCATCTGGATACCTGATGGGCCAGCAGCCAGGTTTTGAACTTTGGGTTGCACTGTCAAATGGCTTTACGTTCCCACTGCCAGTGTTCGTTAGCACAAATGAACTTGACAATAAACTGTCTGAGGTAAGATTGTCGCCAAATCCTGCAAGTCAGGAGTTGACCGTTCGTATGAACCTGAATGAATCTGCTGAACTACGCTATGCCGTTCGCGATGTAGCTGGTCGTATGGTCATGGAGGGAGATTTGGGTCAACTCAATGCAGGCGAATATGCCCAGCGTCTTGAAGTAGCTCAACTTCCGGCAGGTATGTACCAGTTGGAAATTCGTTCAGAGGCTGGATTACGTACCGAAAAATTTGTGGTACAGCGCTGATTTTCAAGAGGTTAAACAGTAATATATTAACATGGGTCATCCTGGTTTCACTGCGGTATCTACACATTTTACCC
>DLXL01000507.1:0-1126 GCA_003448025.1 Saprospirales bacterium
GAATTTGAAGCGCCTATGAGATAAGCAGCAGCCCCTAATTAAAAGTTCAAAAAGCCTTCAACTTTTTTACCAAATGACTTTTGCAATGGTCTCTAGTTCTGAATAAATTCAAGTATTATCTGAAGATTGATTGCAGCTGATAACGTTCGTGCTCAAAGAAAAGCATTCAATTTCTTCAATCTGCTTGCGGCCTGAATTAAGGTTTCCTCCTTTTTGGCAAAACAAAACCGCACCAAATGATCATCTTTACCGGATTGATAAAATGCGCTGAAAGGAATACAGGCCACACCGATTTCCCGGGTTAACCATGCTGCAAATTCTTTATCACCCAATGAACTGATCTTGTCATATCCTAGGGTTTGAAAATAAGTCCCCCGGCTACTTTCGTGAACGGTGAAAGGCAAATCACGAATCAAAGCCATAAAGAAATCTCTTTTGGCCTCATAAAAATCCGGCAATTGCAGATAAGGTTCCGGATGTTTTAAATATTCGGCCAAAGCATATTGCATGGGGGTATTACAAGAAAAAGAGAGAAACTGATGCATCTTCCGAAACTCATTACTTAAACCATCCGGCGCAATACAATATCCCATTTTCCATCCGGTTGCATGGAATACTTTTCCGAACGAATAGATGACAAATGCGTTTGCATACAATTCCGGATATGCCAATACACTTTCATGTTTCCGGCCATCAAAAGTAAGATGCTCATATACCTCATCACTAATCAGATAAATCTGCTTTCTTTGAACAATCTTTTTTAGCTCAAGCATATCTTCTTTCGTCCAAACATAGCCCCCCGGATTATGAGGTGTATTCATAATAATCGCTTTCGTTCGGCTTGTAACAGCCTCATTCACCTTTTGCCAGTCTACCGCAAAAGTTGGTGCAATCAGAGGCACACATACCGGAATGCCCCCTTGCACAATAATGTTGGGAATGTAAGAGTCATAAGCGGGTTCCAGCACAATCACTTCATCTCCCGTTTCAATGATGGTCGCCAAGGCTGTATAAATTGCATAAGTAGCCCCGGGTGTGATGGTGATATTTGTTTCAGCATGAAAATGACAACCATATAATGAACGGTACTTCATTTCCAGGGCTTCGCGCAATTCGGGAATACCCG
>DLXL01000507.1:1278-11489 GCA_003448025.1 Saprospirales bacterium
CGGCATGGGAGCGTATTGGTTCATGCCACTTTGCATGGCTTGATGAACGTTATCAATCAATTCCTCCGAAACGGCAAAATCAGGAAATCCCTGTGCGAGGTTAATGGCATCGTATTGACGTGCCATACCTGTCATCACACTAAAAATATTGGTACCTATATCAGGAAGTTTTGATCGCATTCCTTTGAAGTATTTATTTATAAAAATCGGTCGCCTTTATTCCTTCTAACCTCTGCAACATAATCTTTAATTTGTTGTTCGCGGTTCCGTTCGCAAATAAGGAGCACATCATCGGTATCTATCACAATAAATCCTTCCAAGCCCTGCAGTACCAGCAATTTATTTTCAGGCGCTTTCACCATACATTGCGAAGCATCAATAATCATCACATTGTCGCCATATACCGCATTGCCTAAATAATCTTTTTGCGAATTATCATAGGCCGAATTCCAGGTACCCAAATCGCACCATCCAAAATAGGAAGGAATCACCCACACATTTTTCGATTTTTCCATGATCCCGTAATCGATCGAAATGTTGGTGCATTGTGGGTATACTTCTTCAATGTCGGTCTTTTCATCAGGTGTATTGTAGCTCTTCACGTTGGCAAACAACTCATTCATTTCCGGCAGGTATTTCTGCATCTCATCAATGATGGTATTTACATTCCAGACAAAGATGCCGGCATTCCACAGGAAGTCGCCACTGCGAATAAATGTTTCAGCCAATTCATGTGAAGGTTTTTCGGTAAATGTTTTTACCTGATACAAACGTTCACTGCTTTTGTTCGTATCATATTGGATGTAACCATACCCGGTATCCGGTCGGGTGGGTTTAATTCCCAGGGTCACCAAAACTTTATTTTTGGAAACAAAATCTAAAGAATCAATGATATCCCGTTCAAATTTCCGATCATCAAAAATGAGATGATCCGCCGGACTCATGATAATATTCGCATTCGGATTGAGTGCTTTGAGTTTATGCGTGATATAAACCGTGCAGGGTGCCGTATTTTTACGAGAGGGTTCACTCAGGATATTATTGTCGGACAAACCCGGAAGCTGCTCCTTTAGCGTAGGAATATATGCTTCGTTGGTGATTATAAAAATATTTTCGTTCGGACAAATATTTTTAAAGCGTTCGTAAGTCCATTGTATCAGCGATTTACCGGTACCTAAAATATCCAAAAATTGTTTGGGATGATCGTTGCGACTCTCAGGCCAAAAGCGACTTCCTATTCCGCCGGCCATAATAGCCACATAATTGTTTTTCAGACTCATGTTTATTGATCAAATCAGTTCGTAAAGGGTTTAAAAATAAAGTAATTTCCATTGTCAGGCGTTCATCCTCCAAAATACTTTAACAGCCATTCATCTTCCAAGGCCCGCATTTTTTTAGTCTGAGCCGGTGTTTTGTCGCCAAATCCACACAAATGTAATGCGCCATGAAAGATAACCCGATGTAGTTCCTGCTGAAAAGGAAGATTCGCCAATCGGGCATTTTCCTTCACCCGATCCACGCTGATATAGATGTCTCCCATGATCATGGGACTTTTTGCTTCGCTCAGGTCAAAGGTGATGATATCGGTATAAGTATCATGCTGCAAGTATTGCAGATTCATTTCGTAAAGAAATGTATCGTTCACAAAGGTATATTGCAATTGAGCAGGTTTCTTGCGATAATGTTGAATAAGATCAAGTACAAATGTGCCTAGTTTAATTTTTTCGCCCAATGCTGTTCGCACCCCATGATTGGTAAACTGACAATATCCTGTTTCCAGATTCTCTTTCATGCTGCCTGTTATGAAAGCGTCGCAATCACATTTACACCCCCATGCACAATATCTCCAATCTTGGCATTGATTTTTGTTCCTAAAGGCAGATATAAATTAACCCTCGATCCAAATTTAATAAAACCCAATTCTCCATTTTGATGAACCTGCTCGCCTTCTTTTGAATAAGTAACAATTCGGCGGGCCACAGCACCGGCAATCTGACGAATCAATACTTCGGCTTTGGGTCCTTTTAAGACAACGGTACTTCGCTCGTTTTCGGTGCTGGATTTCGGATGCCAGGCCACTAGATATTTTCCCTTGTGATAACGTACGTAATTTACAATCCCTGAAAAAGGATATAAATTGACGTGTACATTCAATGGCGACATAAAAATGGATACCTGAAGCCGTTTTTCCTTGAAGTATTCCGGCTCATACACTTCTTCTATCACGCAAACACGCCCGTCAGCCGGTGCATAAACAAGGTGATTATCTGTAACCTCCACCTGGCGAAGCGGATTTCTGAAAAATTGCAGGATGATGATAAAGAAAGCAACAGAAAGCACCAGAACCGGCCAGAAAGCAATAGGCAGAAACTGGTGGATCGTTACGTTCAGGGCAATTAGGATAAGTGCCGTAACGATCAGCATGATGGTACCTTCCTTGTGAATTCGAAGCAGCATTGTTTTTAAGTTTTTTAACGCAGCAAAGGTAGAAGACTTTTGCTTTACCTGACATTGCAGATTCCCGGATCAGATTGCCAAATCATTTCCTCACTGTCCACCGTCTACTGTCATCCCCTTTATAATGACTTCGCGGATATTGGGGTAAACCTCCACACCACTTTGAAGCCAGGCGTCGGGTTTAACCCAGATGATTTCTTCAATATCTTCTTCCGTTTGTGGTACCACCCTGGTGTCGGTCGTATTCATATGGTACCATGAAGTAATTTTAAGTATCCGCCTGTCCTTTTGTTCAAAAGTATGGTACGTGTACGTGAGAAATTCACCTAATTGAACCTGTTGCAGACCTGTTTCTTCCTGCACCTCCCGGATGGCTGCCTGTTCAGGCGTCTCACCAGGGTCTATTTTGCCTTTGGGTAAATCCCATGAACCCCGACGGTAAAAAACCAGTAATTCTTTTTGCGCATTGAGGACATAACCTCCTGCCGCTTCCTGTACTTTAAAACAGGTCTGAAATTCTTTCCAGAGCATTTCAACATCCGGATGATACAGCACTACAGCCTTCATTTGGCGGTTTTTATCCAGCAAATCAAGGTAATTTTTAATGAGTTTTATTTTCCCCACATATCGCATTACATGGGTAAACTTATCCGGCTGATAACCCAATTCTTCGGCTCCTTCCGGACTTGTAATAAAAACCGGTGTTCCGTTATGGTAGATTTTATAGTTTTGCGGCACGTTTATTTGTATTTTGCGGCAAATGTACGTGCTTGCAGTGCTTTTCAGAAGGAAAGTCCGGGTGCATCTTTTGTCCAAATTCCCATTTCACCGTACTCATTTTATCTGATTTTGGAATCTGCTGTAGCTCGCAACTTATTGGAAATCAAGGCTGTAAAACTCAGCCCTACCGAACCCTTCACCTGGGCATCCGGTTTACTTTCTCCTATTTATTGCGATAACCGTGTGGCGCTTTCACATCCGGCGGCACGGACTTTTCTAAAAAACTGCCTGGCAGAAAAATCCCAATCCTTTGGTGATTTCGATGTAGTAGCCGGAGTAGCAACGGCCGGCATTCCACATGGCGCCTTGCTGGCCGATGTGCTGAATAAGCCTTTTATTTATGTGCGCAGCAGTGCCAAAGACCATGGTCGGCGGAATCAGATTGAGGGAGAACTTAAGCCCGGGCAGCGAGTGCTGGTGATCGAAGATCTGATCAGCACCGGCGGCAGTTGCCTCGTTGCAGTGGATGCCCTGCGTGATGCAGGGGCAGAAGTAGTGGGTGTGCTGGCCATTTTCCAATACGGCTTTGCCAAAGCAGATCAGGCATTTGCAGAAAAGGGGGTGCCATTCAAAACCCTATCCAACTACCATGCATTGGTGCAGGAAGCAGTTCGCTCTGGCTATGTATCAGAAACAGATTTAAACACGCTTAATAAATGGCGCGAAAACCCGGAAGCCTGGGGCGCGCTTTACGCATAAACTATGAAACGATTTACGGCTTACCAAAGACAGTAGATCTTTGGACGGCAGCGTTACTTTTGGGTTGATGTAGCTACACACCATGCCCGGATACAACACCACCGTCAACCATCTACCTTAGGCCGTCCACCGCAACTGACATGATAACGCCAAATTCTGAATCTTTTCTCCGGGAGTATTTAAATAATCCCAGCCCCACCGGATTTGAGGCCGGCGGACAAAAGCTATGGCTGGAATATTTACGTCCCTATATCGACGATTGGAAACTCGATAACTACGGAACCGCTTACGGAATTATTAATCCGGGTCAACCATACAAGGTAGTAATCGAAGGCCATGCCGATGAAATCTCCTGGTTCGTTAACTATATCACGGAAGATGGGTTCATTCACATCATCCGTAACGGTGGCTCAGACTATCAGATAGCGCCATCTATGCGCGTCTGGATTCACCTGCGCAAAGGCGGAAAAATCCCCGGAGTATTTGGCTGGCCAGCCATTCACACCCGCACAGACAAGGATTCCAATATCTCGCCCAGCATCGAAAATCTGACCATTGACATTGGCGCACGGGATCGGGAGGAAGTGTTTCAAATGGGTATACACGTGGGCTGCGTGGTGACTTTTCAGGATGAATTCACCATCTTAAATGGCCGTTATTATACCGGAAGGGCGCTTGATAACCGTGTGGGAGGTTTTTGCGTTGCCGAAGTTGCCCGATTATTGAAAGAACACAAGATCAAATTGCCCTACACCTTGTACGTGGTAAATTCTGTACAGGAAGAAGTGGGTCTCCGTGGTGCTGAAATGGTTGCCGATACCATTAAGCCGAATGTAGCCATTGTAACAGATGTAACCCACGACACCCACACGCCAATGATTAACAGTAAAAAACATGGCGATGTTCGTTGTGGCAGGGGGCCTTCTGTGACCTATGCGCCGGCAGTGCACCAAAAACTACTGGACCTGATCATTTCTGCGGCAGAAGAAAACGACATCCCTTTCCAGCGTGAAGCAGCCAGCCGTACTACCGGAACAGATACCGATGCATTTGCCTATTCCAATGGCGGGGTACCATCGGCGCTTATTTCATTGCCGTTGCGGTATATGCATACAACCGTGGAGATGGCCCACAAAGATGACGTCAACAACCTGATCCGCCTGATTTTTGAAAGTCTGCAAAAAATTGAAGCCGGACAAGACTTCAGATATTTCTCCAAACTCTGATCATTCTCTTTTACCTCGTGGAATACGCAGCCTGCCAAGTTTCTATTGCCCCGCTACGCGCACAACCCTCCGACAAAAGCGAGATGGTGTCCCAACTGCTTTTCGGCGAAACGGTTGAAATTCAGGAATCGAAAGACAACTGGAAATACGTGGTTTGTGCCTGGGACGGTTACTCCGGCTGGGTAGACAGCAAACAGCTTAAACGACTCACCCCAACAGAGTTCGATCAATAGAGGGATCACCAGGCATTAAATCTTTCCCTGGTGGAGGGCCTGATGGCTACCGATCATTTTATTCCGGTAACACTGGGCGCCGTGCTACCTCAATACGACGGCCTGCGATGCCGGTTGGGTGAACAAACCTACCAGTTTTCCGGACCGGTTGTAACGCCTGGGCAACAAAAAACCAATAGCGCCTGGGTAATCAAAGTGGCCCGCCGTTACCTCAATGCTCCTTACCTGTGGGGAGGGCGATCACCTTTTGGGATTGATTGCTCCGGACTCACGCAAATGGTGTTTAAAACAGCCGGCATTCGGTTGCTGCGCGATGCCAGTCAGCAAGTATCCCAAGGCAGACCCATCGATTTTATGGAGGAGTGTCAGGCTGGTGACCTGGCTTTTTTCGACAATGGCAAAGGAGTTGTTACCCATGTGGGAATCATTCTCCCCGAGTGCCATATTATTCACGCCAGCGGGGAGGTCAGGGTAGACAAACTGGATCATTTTGGTATTTTCAACAAAGAATTGAACCGATACACCCACCAATTACGCATCGTCAAACGCCTGCTGCCCGACGAACCTAATGCACCAGAGGCCGATGAGGCCGAAATTGCCATGATGGGAGAAGAACCGGTCGGTCAGGGTGCACTTTTTGGGTAAAGATTTCGGTAAATCATTCTGCTTACCCTGCAAAAGCGGGCGCAAATGAGTACCTTTGCGCCCCGTTATGCTATCCCTCTCAAATATCTACGTCCAATACGGCGATCGTATCCTGCTCGACCGTGTCAATTTTGTACTCAAACCCGGCGAACGCGTGGGTTTGGTTGGCCGCAATGGCGCAGGAAAATCCACCCTGCTTAAGATCATTGCCAGAGAAATGACGCCGCATGAAGGCGATGTGGTTGTGCCTGGGCACTTTACCCTCGGCTATTTGCACCAGGACATGCTCCTCCCCAAAGGAAAAACCGTCATTAACGAAACAATGACCGCTTTTTCTGAGATCCTGGAGCTGGAAAAAGAGTTGAATCGCATTAGTGATGAGCTGGCCAATCGGGATGATTACGAATCCGATGAATACCATAAGCTCATTGAACAAATGGGAGATGTAACGGAGCATCTGCACCACATGGGAAGCGCTACCAGCGAAGCTGATGCGGAAAAAGTACTGGCTGGCCTGGGCTTTGCAGCTTCGGATATGACACGGCTGACTGATGAATTTTCCGGTGGCTGGCAAATGCGCATTGAATTAGCCAAAATGCTGCTTCGCCGTCCGGACCTTCTGCTGCTCGACGAGCCGACGAACCACCTCGACATTGAAAGCATTCTCTGGCTGGAAAGCTGGCTGTTCAATTATCCGGGAATGGTAATCGTAATCAGTCACGACCGTCGTTTTCTGGATAATGTAACCAACCGAACGGCAGAGGTTTCCCTGGGCAAAATCCTGGATTACAAAGCGCCTTATTCCAAATACGTAGAGCTCAGCGCAGACCGGCGGGAGCAAATGCAAAATGCCTACGAGAACCAGCAGCGCGTAATTGCCGACCGCGAGCGCACCATCGCCAGGTTTATGGCCAAAGCCAGCAAAACCAGCATGGCTCAATCCATGCAAAAACAGCTGGACAAAATGGATCGCATCGAAATTGATGACATGGATACCTCCACCATGCGCCTGCGATTCCCGGATGCCCCCCGCAGCGGTGAGATAACTGCCAAAGCGGAAGGCTTAACCAAAAAATACGGCAATCTGACGGTGCTTGATAAAGTGGATTTTCAAATTTTGAGAGGCGACCGCGTAGCATTTGTAGGGCAAAACGGGCAGGGCAAAACCACCCTGGCAAAAATCCTGATCGGTCAGGAGCCGGCCAGCTCCGGTAATGTTACCCTGGGCTATAATGTCAGTGTGGGATATTATGCGCAGAATCAGGCTGAAACGCTCAACCCGAAACTAACGCTGCTGGAAACCATGGAGCAAAACTCCCCGGAAGAAATGCGCACCAAACTAAGGGCTATCCTGGGGGCATTCCTGTTCAGTGGCAAAGATGTAGACAAAAAAGTAGCAGCCCTTTCCGGCGGTGAACGCGCACGCCTGGCCCTGGCATGCATGTTGCTCCGCCCATTTAACCTGTTGTTGCTTGACGAGCCGACGAACCACCTTGACATGTTGTCTAAGGACGTGTTGAAACAAGCGCTGATGGAGTACAACGGCACCCTTCTGATTGTTAGTCACGACCGTGAATTCCTGTCGGATATGACCACAAGAACCATTGAATTCCGGGACGGGCATCTTAAAGAATACCTGGGCGACGTAAACTACTTCCTTGAAAAGCGGCAGGTTGATAATATGCGGGAGATTGAGAAACGATCTACCCTGAACCAGCAGGCTAATGCTTCAGCCCCAGTGGCAGTAACCGTCCAGGGTGAAGAGCGGAAACAATTGGAACGCGCTGTTCAAAAGCAGGAAAAACGCATTGCTGAACTGGAAGCAGAGATTAAAAAATGGGAGGACAAAATGGCCGATCCGGATTTTTACACCAAACCATCCGCAGATGCCGATCTCAAAAAATATAGCGATCTTAAAACTGAACTGGCAAAAGTTTACGCTGAATGGGAAGACGCGGTAGAGCGTCTTGGGTAATTAATGCATCATATGAAAAATTGCCTGCAATCCTACTACTTTTGACCTTTGATTCAAGCTTATTTGACTTATGGCTGCAAAAAGCAAATCCAAACCCACCCCGTCTGCCAAACCTGCTGTAAAGAAGGAGCGTATTGTTCAGGAGGCTCCCACCAATGTTTTTACTGCAGAATTCTGGAGCCAGCATTGGCTTCCGGCCTCTCTGATGATGGTGATGGCCTACGCCTTGTATTTCATTGGCATAAAGTACGGTTATGTGCTTGACGATGAAATGGTGTACTGGAAGAATGAATATGTACAAAAGGGCATAGCCGGCATCCGGCAAATCTTCACCACCGATAGCTTCATGGGTTATTTCAAGGAGCAGAAATTCCTGTTGGAAGGTGGCCGTTACCGCCCGCTTTCACTGGCAACCTTTGCCATGGAGGTACAGTTTTTTGGGGCTGATAAACCGGCGGCAGGACACTTTTTCAATGTGTTGTTATATGGCCTCACGGGTGTTTTGATGTACCGTATTTTGATGGGCCTGTTTCCGGTGCGTGAAGGCGGCAAATGGTATTTCAGCCTTCCTTTTCTGGCAACCACCTTTTATATGTTGCACCCGCTGCACGTGGAATGCGTAGCCAATATTAAAGGTCGCGACGAGATTCTGGCTGTGTTGGGCAGCTTGGGCGCCCTTTGGGCGGCTTTAAAATATTACGACACCAAAGCCTGGTGGTATCTGGCTATTTCAGGCGTATCACTCCTGCTGGGTATGTTCGCCAAAGAAAATGCCATCACGTTTCTGGCGGTTATACCACTTACTATTTGGTTTTTCACTCCGGTAAGTTTCCGTCGTTCCCTTATCTCCTTAGTGCCGTTGCTGGCAGCCACTTTGATCTTCATGTGGGCGCGTTATGAAGCTTTAGGCTACATGATGGAGTCAGACAAAGGCATTGACGCAGGTACGGATATCATGAACAATCCATTTTATGGAATGGGCAAAGACGAGCGTCTGGCTACTATTTTCCTTACATTGGGCTGGTATATCAAGCTCCTGTTCGTACCACATCCGCTTACCATCGATTATTACCCTTACCATGTGCCGAAAGTAAGCTGGTCAGACTGGCGTGCCCTCCTGGGGGTAGCAGGTTACGGAGCTATGGCTGTTTGGGCTTTGTGGAAGTTCAAAAAGGGGAACCTGCTTTCATACGCCATCTTATTCTATCTGGCAACCTTAAGCATTGTTTCCAATCTGGTTGTATCTGTGGGCACCTTCATGAATGAGCGCTTTTTGTACATGCCATCTATAGCGTTCTGTTTGGTACTTGGATGGTTTTTTGCGGAAAAACTACCCGTATGGCTCAAGGAAAAACCCAATAGTTTGTATCCCATTGGCGCTATAGTGGTTGGTGCCATAGCAGGATTGTTTGCTTATCGGGTCATTACCCGCATTCCGGACTGGCAAACAGGGCTTACGTTGAACAAAGCGGCCGTAGAAGTTTCTGAAGGTAGTGCACGTTCTCACTGTTTTTATGTAACCGGTCTGTATCAGGAAGTTTACCAGAAAGAAAAAGACCCGGAAGTAAAAGCCGAACTGGTAACAGAAATGGAATATCATATCAAACGCTCTTTGGAAATAAACCCCAATTACGGAGCCGCACTGATCATGAAATTCAATGTCGCCGCCGCACGTTTTCAACAGGATAAACAGCTGGACAAATTTTTCCATCAGGCCGAAGATGTCCTGGAAAAAATCCCGTACAACGGTACCTTCCGCGCTAAACTTGCTGCCTATTTGAAGTACCACGATGGCTCCAATGCAGAAAAGTATATGGCTTTCTGCTATCGGGTGGGGTATGAATTCTTCTGGAAAAAGAAAAATGATTCGCAGGCTGCACTTTAATTTCTGGAGTTCGCGCTCACACGCGGTTATGAAGATATCCGCACCCTGGAATCCATCGCTGAAATTCTTGAAGCCACCGGCAACCCTCAGGCCAAAGAATTCCGCGACCGGGCGAAAGCACAGAAGTAGTGTTTGGGGGGTTTAGTGTTTGGGTGTTTGAGTGTTTTAGTTGGCGTTGCTCTAAAGGGCTCATTCCACCGTTGAAGGAAAAGGAGCTAAGGATTACGACCGTTTTCAACTTACACCAATGGACCTCTTATCACACAACTATGCCCCGCCGAACGCCAACCCAAACACTAAAACACTAAAAC
>DLXL01000503.1:0-1871 GCA_003448025.1 Saprospirales bacterium
GATATTGTTCTGGGTACGCGCACAAGCCGGAGCAAGTGAGGTTATCGGATTATGCTTATTATACCGGAAGGCCTTTCGAGTTTCGTTTCCGCCGGTCGATTCACGACAATGCAAGCCAATCATTAACCATAGAAAAATCAAAAATGATAAGCGGAATCGATGCATAGGCGGTATGTTATTCATTTTTGCGACCTTTGATGATGATGTCAATGCAATCGTTCATATCAGATATGGATAAGCCATTTCCTGTAGGGCAAATTCGTGAATGGGCCATTCAGTTTGAAGAAAATGAGCGTTCTATTCAATGGGTAGTTCGTGGGCTCATGCCAACCGCCTGGGTGTTGTGGCGCCATCATCTGGTTTTGGATAGTAAAGATTCTCCATCTGAAGCATTAGATAGTAATCGTTTACAAATCCGGTTTCACCAAATTCTGAAAAATAGTCCTGCTATCATACCTGCACTTTCGGCTTTTTCCGGGGCAAAGATTCAAACGGTTCAGCATTTGATAAATCCGGTTACGCAATTGCTCATTGCCAACATGTTGGAATATTTTCAGGGTGAGAAACATCCTGATTACCTGGCAATGTTGGAACAGAGCGCTGCCGAATGGTATCCATTTATTCCAGCACAGGTTCGGGCAGCAGTACCTGAACTTTTCGTTCTGCCGGTAGCTTCGATCCGTAAAAACGCCCAAAGTGCCTTGGTTTCATGGTTGTATGGCTTGCTTTGGCTAATTGGTTTAATGATATTGTTTTATTGGGCGAGTAAATAAAATGGGTGCATACTATTCACTTGCCACCACTGCAACCGTTTTTTTGATTCGTTTTACGGTTCCATCAGGAGCAAAAATTTCAAGGTAAAGCACATGGATTCCTGGTCGGGTTTTGCGACCATCATCCGAATCTCCGTCCCAGCGAATGGAGCCGGAGGTGCCTATCAGGTTTTGACGCACCAGTGTTTTAACCAGATTTCCATCTGAATCATATACTTTCATGCTCCCGGCATATCCCTCCTCCGGGAGATTAAAAATGATTTCTAAAAAGTCTTCCCGATTATCTCCATCCGGAGATAGCCTCGCAAGCGGCAAAGTGATTAATTCATCCTGGACACTTAGCGCAGGTAATGCTTGAGAATTAGGAAGAGTAGGGGTGCCATATGCTCCTGTTACCAAAGGAGAAGCTGAACTCCAGTTGGAAGGATCCTGAGTTGGACCTGCCAGGCGGATTCTTTCTATGGCCACCCCTTCCTGTTCGCTGGTACTCAGGAGTGCATTATGCAAGCCCCGATAATAATAAAAGGAATCAACTACCACTGTTTTTCCGCCACCTGCCCAATATACCTTAATGCTGTCAGCCCGATCGTCCAATGAGGGTAGAGCAGTCATCATGACATATTTTTGAATGATATTGGCATAGTTTTCCCGGTGGCCTGTGGCATCGTTACTGAACACATGATATTGGCCGGGTAAAAACAGCCGTTCCTGCGTAATCTGGACTACACTGGTGATGCTATCAGAATTACTGGCCATAAAGAATTCCGACCAGTCGAAGATTTTGTTGCTTTTATTATAAAATTCAACATATCGGGCTCCACCTGTTGCCGGATTGAACAGTATTTCATTGATAATGATATCATGAGGAGCGGGTTTTTCAGCTAAACCAAAGAACAGCGAGTCAATCCAAAGAAAGGTATTTCCACTACAATCACTTACCGTATTATCGATAGTAAGCAGATAAAGTGTGGATGGTTGGAGATTTCCGGCCAGTTCCAGCCTTACTGTTGTGCGCTCATCTGGCAGCAACATGGCTGATGCAATGGCTAAAGGCGGGTCAAGTTGATAGGCGGCAGCAGCGGTGGCGCTTACCCGATG
>DLXL01000503.1:1964-15654 GCA_003448025.1 Saprospirales bacterium
GTTGATAGGCGGCAGCATCGGTGGCGCTTACCCGATCCAGGCCTTCTGAATACTGCACCAGAATGGAATTGTTTGATTCCGGGAAAATTTTAAAAACCCTGGGCTGGATGGTATCCGGATTGCTGGCATTGGATGCGTTAACAGTACCTGGTGTTCCACCAATAGTAGCCGGGCTGGATTGCCAGTTTTCAGCACCTAAACAGGGGAGCCCAATGTTTATTCGCTCCAGTGAGAATCCACCGTCGTCCTTCCCCGGATCTGTATGCCAAAAGACGGAGTAAGCTACCTTATCTATTACCTCTCCCGTAGAGGTGCTTAAAGTTAGCACATCATCATCGTTATTCAATATGCTGCTACTTACGCTGATGCCAACCACTGTGCCATTTGCGGCTGCCTGCAGGCTGCTTTGACTCGATTGGGCTGTTAAAGTTAGGTATTCACCTGGCTGGAACAAATAAGAAGGAAGCGGAATCGGGTTGCTGGAAGCATCTGCAAAACGGAGTGAAGACAGATCGATTATTTTGTTGGAGCGATTGTAAATCTCCAGCCATTCTACTTCAGGCAATCCAGCCCCCGGACTTGGATCGGCCATGATTTCAGTGATCAGTATATTGAATTCTGTGGCACTTTCCACTTTTACATAGGAAAAGGACTGGCTCTGCTGACTACTTAGGTTTCCGGCGAGGTCTTTTATGTTTGTTGACTGGAGTATGTAAGAGCCCGTGTTAAGCGGGGTGTTTAATGTTAGCATTACCGTTTTTTGATCGCCAAGGAGGGCTGCGGAAACTGGCGAACCGCTCCCGTAGCTGACCGTATAGTGCAATACATTATCAGCTGAAGCGGCTTCAATGGCTTCATTGAAAACGGCTAGGATTTGGGTAGCTTGTGTGGCAGTAGCTTGAGTGAGTACAGGCGGGAATACATCGGGAACATCCGGTCGGATATTGACGTTGTCCAAATAGAACTTAGAGACATTACTGATGGTATATATGCATTGCCAGCCAAAATATTGGTTGGGGCCGCCTGCCCAGGTGCTTTCTGCTACGGTAAATTGTGTTTGCAACGGCATGCCCACTATCCCTGCTTCAACGGTCCAAACACCTGCTTTGGTTCTCTTGATGTAAAAATGCAGGTTAGGAGCAATGGCCGCCAAACCTGGCACCCCAGTTGCCAGAAGGGTTTTAACTCCACTGTCTGCACGGTAAAGACGTATAGCATCAGAACTTCCGCTTTCTCCCATCTCCAAAAAATAACCATTCGCAAGACTGAGGTCCGGTTGATCGGCCTGTAAATAAACCCGAACCTGTATTTGAGTAGAAGGATCAAAGCCCAATCGAAGATCAAACTCCCAAATGGTACTGTCTGGCAGGTTTCCGGCTACTAAAAGTGTGGATTGGCCTGCTGCCGTGGCACTAAGCTGTAATTCACCGGCAAGGCTAACTTTAAATTGAGGTATATCGCCAATCCAGACCGGGTTTTGATCAAAATTACCATCAGAAAAGTTGTCGGTAATTTGACTGAAAATGGTCAGAGGTAATAGCCCCGTGAAAAACAAGGTTGGAAGAAGCCGAAATATTTTCATGTGATTCAACTGCCGTAGATTTGTGCGTAAACTTAGTTGGAATGACTCATTTGAACTGTAAAATTTTCCTCTTGTATGCGTTGTTTGTGGGGGGATGCCAAATGGATAATACAGATAACCGGTTGATTGTCAGGAAAGAAAAAACAGCCGTTAGGCAGTCGCCTGATGAAAAAAGCGAGGTGTTATGCGCTCTGGAGAAGGGGGATCAACTGGAGGATTTGGATGAAACAGGGAAGGTGGAATCTGTTTTCAAGATAGGCAACGACATTTTTCAATCGCCTTGGGTAAAGGTAAAATCCTCATCTGACATAACAGGTTGGGTATTAGCCTGGGCGCTGAAACCAAGTCAGAATGATGACGAATGGCTGCTTAGGAAAAGGATGGACACTTATTGGGGTAAAACCCTCAGAGCAGAAAGAGATTCCTGGAAAAAAAGGTTTTTGAGCATAAATTCCCAGGAAGACTGGTTTCAGGTTTGGAGGGAAGGTGTGCATTTGCGTGATACTTTGTTTCATATACTTCATAAACGGCCCGAAATCAGCGGCGCTTTACATTACCAATGGATATCGGAAGTACTTCCGGGCTTTGTATATCAGGAAACTGTTCTGCCAGGACGACCATCCCTTTTTGCGGACTTTCGAATTTGGCATCAAAAAGCGCTGTCAACGGAAGGCCAACAGGACAATGCTCTGGCAGGGTTGTTTCTATCACTTTTTCCGCTTGACAGTATTGAATCCAATTTTCCCTGCTGGGTTTTTCAATTAGACGATCAGCATTGTGCCAGTCAGCTGGGCTTGGGCCGGCATTCAACTATACTCAAGATGTTGGATTCTTTATCTCTGAGCGCACCTATGGCTGGGAATGAATATAAAGCCATAAAAATGCAATTGTTTGAGGATATAATGGACCCGAAAAGTCAATACTGGCAACCCGCCGGTAAAATCCGGGAAGAGCTTGCCAACCTGCTTGCTAACCCACCTGCATGCCTTACCCGGGAAGATATAGACGCGCTGAACATCCGATTACGCATGTTTGACAACCCAGCCAAACACGGAATTAGGGTGAACTTGAGAAGTGGACTTTAGCGAGTGTCTGAAAAGCAGCTCATTCCAAAAAGAAAGCCCCCGGAACTTATTCCAGAGGCTTCTCCTTTGTTATCCTACTAATGCGGTTATTTTTTCTCCAATTGAAGAAGACGAGCTTCAAGCGATTGGAATTGAGCTTTTAAGGCTTCATTCTCCTTCTTCAGTGTTTCAATTTCCACTTGTTGTTCCTGAATTGCTTTAATGGCTAATACAGATATGCCATTATAATTTACATTCAGATATTCCTTGTTTGTTTCCCGATCGATGAATTTACCTACCAGTTCAGGGAATACTGTTTGGAGATCTTGAGCCATGAATCCAATAGACTGTTGGGCGTCAGATTTTTCAGCAACGTAGCGGTATTGCATTGGCTGCAGAGCCATCACTTTGTTCAAAATTCCTGAAGAAAGGATGGAAACATCCGTTTTCAACCGACGATCTGAAATGGCTAAATACTGACCGTTTGGAAGGAAGGTGCCAACCGGCAAACCTCCGCCAAAGGCATTGTTGTAGAGTTCAAGATTGCCGTTCAGAGCACTTGCTGAAAATTCCCAGCCATTACCATTATTGTTGTTTTGCAAGGCAATACCTCCAGCCTTCTGAAGTACGCGAAGGGCCGCTGCTCCAAGATTGGGCTCTCCAATGCCCACATGTCCGGTAGTGCCATTGGCAACGATAGCATTTATGCCATTTGGTTGGATGTGAATATTGGTGGCGTCGGTAGTTGCCATGTGAAAAGACTGGTTGGTCATGCGGAGAAAACCTGGAGCAGCTGCGCCGGCAAACGCGATACTTGGCGTATTCCCTTGCAAACGAACGCTCTCTCCATTTCCGACCACGTGTAAGCGTGCAGCTGGCAGGTTGATGCCAATACCTACATTGCCTACATTGGCGTTAAAAATGTGATCGCCGTTGTTATTCCAGTCATCTCCTGCTGTATTGAGGAGTGGACCAAGATCAACGTTATTCCCACCGCTGATTTCTAAAACAGAGCCGGTAAGAGAAAGTGATTGTATCTCATTGGTTGGATCCAGATCTCCTGTATTATTAACAACCGTTCCGGTAATGTCGATCCCTACTCCCCCTGTATAAGTTGGAGCAGCAGGAAGATTCACACTATTGCCGTTTGAGATACTGAGTACGTTACCCGCAATGGAGAGGTTTTGAAGTTCGTTGGTTGCATTTGCATCAGCGTCGCCGGTGTTAGAAATAGTGTTGCCGGTTATATCAATACCTGCTCCGGCATTGTAAGTAGTACCGGTGGGTAATGTGACACTGTTACCGTTGGAAATACTAAGGGTAGTTCCTGCTATTGTCAGGTTTTGTAACTCGTTCGTGGGATTGGCATCTGCATCTCCTGTATTGGTGATCACGGTTCCGGTAATGTCAATACCAGCTCCGGCTGAATACGTTGGGGCGGCAGGCAGGTTTACGGTGTTGCCGCTTGAAATGGACAACTGGTTACCTGCGATAGACAAGGTTTGCAATTCGTTGGTGGTACTTAGGTCACCGGAATTGTTGATCACAAAGTTAGGTGCGGTGCCTGTGATGTCAATTCCAATACCTTCATTGTAAACATCGCCCGCGCCTCCGGAATTATCAGGGGCGGGTGTCCATGCAGCACCATTCCATTTTAATACTTCACCGGCAGCAGCGCCCTGAGGAGCCAGGTCTAAGCCATTTCCTGCGGTGCCATTTCCAATAAGACGTGCGGTTACCACCGTAGTTTGTGTACCCCAGTTATCGGCAGCTGCCTGATTGGCCGGAATCCAGTTAGCACCGTTCCATTGCAGCACCTGGCCATTGGTTGCGCCTTGTTGAGCAAGTTTAATGGGGGTGGCATTCGTCCCGTTGCCACTTAGTTCACTACCTGCAGTTTGAACCGTTTGGCTGCCCCAGTTATCTCCTGCGGGTGGGTTTGCTGGCGCCCAGTTTGCGCCGTTCCATTGCATTATTTGTCCATTCACTGCGCCATTTTGCGCCAGATCCAATGGACTTCCGGCAGTACCATTACCGCTCAGCCTGTTGCTTACTGCAGCCGTTTGCGCACCCCAGTTATCACCAGGTGCGGGAGTTGCCGGCGCCCATGCCGTGCCGTTCCAGCGCAGTACCTGCCCATTTACAGCCCCTTGTTGAGCAATATTGAGCGGATTGGCCGCTGTACCATTGCCAACAAGTGCAGTTCCAACCTGTAAAGTGCCAGGGGCCCATGTGGCGCCAGTCCAGCGAAGTAGCTGGCCATCCACAGCACCTTGCTGGGCAATACCAAGAGGATTGCCTGCTGTGCCATTTCCACTCAAGGTGTTATTGGACACAACCGTCTGACCACCCCAATTGTCGCCCAGTGGGGCCAAATTAGCAGGCGCCCACGCACCGTTATTAAATTGTAGCACCTGACCATTCAGGGCGTTCATATTGTTCAGTTTGGCTGCCGTTACCGCGCCGTTGATGAGGTTGGCTGTACCTATCGAATTGGCTGCCATATCCTGGTTTACAACTGCTCCAGGCCTGATTTGTATGCTGTTGTATGGACCGGTTACATCACCATTGAACTGAGTAGCATCGGTGAGGTCGTCTGCAGGGTTGATATCTCCATCATTGTTCACCACGAATGTATTATTGGATGGGGTTACACTGATGCCAATACCTCCTAGCACATTAAAGTTGCCGGTGTTATCCGCTGCAGGCGCCCAGGTTGTGCCATTCCATTTCAGCACCTGACCGTTGGCTGCGTTCATGTCGTCAATTTTATTTCCGGTAATAGCCTGATCAGCTACATCTGCGGTACTGATAGTGCCATCAGCTATTTTGGCAGAAGTTACAGCATCATTCGCAATTTTAACTGTGAGTACGGCGCCATCTGCCATCTTGATGGCGGTCACGGCATTTGCGGCCAGTTCAGCTGAACCAACGGAGCCATCCAGTATTTCGGTACTGCCAACAGCATCATCGGCAATTTCTGCTGAAGTGACGGCATCCGCCTTGATTTGTAAGTTGTTAAATGGTCCGGTTACATCCCCATTAGCCTGAGAAGCGGTGGTGAGGTCATCGTTAGGATTTGTGTCGCCGGTATTGGTAATGGTAAAATTAGGTGCGGCGCCTGTAATACTGATACCTGCGCCATTATTGAGGTTGATATTGCCCGCTTCATCTGCTGCCGGCGCCCAGGCAGTGCCGTTCCATTTCAGGACCTGACCTGTGTTCGCGCCCATGTCAGACAGCTTTTGGGCAGTTACAGCGCCATTAGCCAGTTCGTTGGCTGTTACAACATTCGCTTTCAGTTGAAGATTGTTGTAAATACCACTCACATCACCATCATGTTGCGTATTGGTTAATACGTCATCGTTTCCATTAAGGTCGCCAGTATTCTCGATGGTGAAGTTATTAAATCCATTAGTCACAACATTAATACCATTGCCGCTATTCAAACCTACTGCACCTGGCTGCACAATTACTTTTTCAATGTTTGTAATACGGCCTTGAGCGTCAACGGTGATTACCGGAATTTCAGTAGCGCTTCCGTGAATACCAGCCTGTACTCCGGTATTGGTAAGACTGATGGTGCCGTTGGTGGTAATTGGGCCACCTTGAAGTCCGACGCCGGTATTCACCTGCGTAACGGTACCACCACCGGTTCCTGTGCCCTGAATGTCATCAGCTGGCGCCCAGGAGGTGCCATTCCATTTCAGTACCTGACCGTTTTGTGCTCCTTGTTGAGCCAGTCCTATTGGATTATTGGCCAAGCCGTTACCGGATAGTCCGTTATTGGTAAATGCTGTTTGGCTTCCCCAGTTATCACCACTTCCACCACCGCCCCCATTCTGGGCATATAGCGCAAATGGTACGCTTAACAATTCGGAAGTGCCAATTTCATCAAATACATTAGGGGAAGTCTCTAATAACACTGTGAGGTACTTTGAGCCGGCAGCCCAGTTAATAGCTGCAAAAGTGTTGATCTGAGGCTGACCACGGCCAACTACTAAATTTGCCAGACCGAAATCGTTGGTAGCGCTTATATGTTTTTCCTGATAATCTACAGATCCGGTCGGGCTGCCATTGCGGATAGCGAATAAAAGCGTAACTGTTTGATTGGAAATAGGATCGCCGGTTTGATTATTTCGCACAATGCATTGATAATTAATGCCTTGTGGGACGTTGTTTTGGGCTAGTACGGTGGTGGTGCTCGCAAATAACACCAACGCCAAAAGTAAAAAACGCTGAATCATGATTGTGTAATCGTTGTTGGAATGAACGGTAAAAGGGATGAAAAGCGGGGTGGACAGGAGCATAAGCCCTTGTCCTGTTCGGAAAGAAAATTGGCAATTCAGATACGTACTACCCGCAGGGTAGAGGATGCCTTACTAATCGGATCTTGTAACAAAAGCAGATATACGCCTGGTTGCCAGCTGGAGGCATCAATGAGGGATCCTTCCGGATTGGCCAGAATTTGTTGATCAGCAATCAGGCTGCCGAGCATATTGAAAACGGTGGCATGCAACACGCCATTTTTGCCGGGATTAAACCGGACGGTCATGTATCCTTCTGTTGGATTGGGAAATAGAGAAAGCCCCCAATCAGACAGATCCTGTGATCCAACAAAGGATTTGCCGCAGGGATCAGGCTGGTGAAATCCCTGAGTGAGCAGAAAGCCGGCGTTGCTCATTGTTGGAACAAAGGTTTCGCCAATGGTCCAGGCAAAATAACGATTACCCTGAAAGCCTACGCCACCACCGGTAGCCACAACTTCCATGCAAACATCAAATTGCTGTGCTCGTAAACAGGAAAAGGAAAAGACAAAAAGAAAAAGTGTAATGTGTAATCGGGTCATGGACTGAGCTTTGAAAGATTAAAAAATCCCGTGCAGCGAAAAAACACAGGTAGGATGGGATAAAGATATAAATACTAGCAAAAATCTGGCCAAAAACAGTGCTTAAGTGTCGGATTTTTGTCATTCAGGCAGAATGTTGGATGTTGAAAGGACTTTGTCGCTTTCAACCCGATCCGTACCTTTCGCCAACAATTTAAATTTTATGACAATTCGTTTCAGTCTTTTCCTGGTGCTGTTTTTTTGTCAGCCATGGTCGCTCGATGCACAGAATCCCCTGATCGCTTCAGTGTTAGATTTTGAACAAAAGCGGTTTGATGCCATGACCAGGGCGGATACCGCTTTCCTGTCGCCTATGCTGGGGAATGACCTTGTTTACATTCACTCAAACGCGCTGGAAGAGGATAAGCAGGAGCACTTAGGTGCCATTGCATCCAGAAACCTGGTTTATAAAACTATGAATAGAGAACAGGCAGTTGTCCGGATTTTTGGAAAAACAGCTGTCATTAACGGAGTAGTTTCTGTTCAGGGAATACTAAAGGGCAACGATTTTGCAGTTCGTCTGTTATACACCGCGGTCTATCGCAAAAAAGGAAGGTCGTGGCTTTTAGTTAATTGGCAGAGTACTAAAATACCTTAAAAACCATCAGCGATCTGACTACTTTTGCGCCGCATTTAAGAAGTCACTTATGGAATATACAGGCGAACATCTCCTTCCTGGTCAATTAGGCCATTTTCTGGCAGTTTTATCCTTTGTTGCTGCTCTGATGGCTACAGTTGCCTACTTTTTGGCAACTCAACAGAAAGAAACAGATGGTTTTGCTGGCTGGCGGAGCCTTGGCAGGTTTTCTTTTTTGCTTCATGGATTAACAACTTTTGGGGTGATAGGCATTTTATTCTGGATTTTGACCGGGAAAATGTACGAGTATCAGTATGCCTGGGCCAATATTTCGGATTATTTGCCGCTCCGCTATGTGTTTTCTGCTTTTTGGAAGGAGCAACAGGGGAGTTTTTTACTCTGGAGTTTCTGGCACATCATTTTAGGCATAATCCTGATGTTCAAAGCTGGCCGATGGGAAACTTCTGTGTTGACGGTAATCTGTCTGGCGGAAGCTTTTATTGGTTCTATGATTCTGGGTATTTATTTCGGAGAATTCAGGTTTGGGGCCAGTCCGTTCGATTTGCTGCGAGATACCATGGATGCCCCAATCTTTGCACAGGCGGACTATCTAACCAAAATAAAGGGGAATGGACTTAATCCTTTGCTTCAGAATTACTGGATGACCATTCACCCGCCAACGTTGTTTCTCGGATTTGCCAGTACGATTATTCCTTTTGCTTTTGCCATCGCCGGATTATGGCAACGAGAACATCAGGCATGGCTCAAACCGGCATTAAAATGGTCGCTTTTTTCCGGGGCCATTTTGGGTTTAGGAATTCTGATGGGAGGAGCATGGGCTTATGAAGCATTGTCATTCGCAGGCTATTGGGCCTGGGATCCGGTTGAAAATACTTCATTGGTGCCTTGGTTAACCATTGTTGCCGGTATTCATACTAATTTGATTGCCAAACATACCGGCTACTCCATTCGCAGCACTTATGGCTTTTATTTGCTCACTTTTATCCTGATTCTATATTCTACCTACCTCACCAGAAGCGGTGTGCTGGGGGATACATCTGTTCACTCCTTTACGGAAATGGGGTTGGGTGTTCAATTAATCCTCTTTATCGGGGTGTTTGCACTGCTTGGTCTTTGGTTCTGGATGTCGCGTTACAAGGATGTGCCGGAAATCAAGTCGGAAGAACAGGCAAACAGTCGGGAATTTTGGATGTTTATTGGCTCTCTGGTATTATTGTTTTCAGCAATTCTGATGACCGGCGCCACGTCATTGCCGGTGGTGAACAAGTTGTTCGGTACAGATTATGCGCTGAAAGATCCTGTAGCGCACCACAACAGGTACCAACTCTGGATTGCGGTATTCATGGGATTGCTCACAGGCATAGCTCAATGGACGCGTTATAATGAACGCAACTGGGCCACATTTGCTCGAAAATTTGGTGTCCATATCGGCATATCAGTGCTTGTTGCCGGAGTCCTTACTTTTTTAAATACCCTATGGATTGAGGTCAGAGCCTGGCAATTGTTTGCGTTTTTATTTGCAGGGATGTTTGCCATTTCGGCGAACCTCGACTATGTTATCACCATACTAAAGGGCAATATCAAATTAGCAGCTTCTGCTATTTCTCACGCTGGTTTCGGGATATTGTTATTGGGGATACTGAGCACTGGATTAGGCAAAGACTGGATATCTGTCAACACGTTTGCAATGGAGGGTTTGATTGAAGGTGCGGACGATGAGGCACTTCGCAGAAGTGTGATTCTGATGAAAGATGCTCCAATGCCAATGAGAGGTTTTAATGCCACCTACACGCAGGATACCGTGGAGCGTCAAACCAGAACCTTTAGTGTTAACTTTGAACGCCGGGGGGAAGACGGAAACCCAACAGGGGAGAGATTTACCCTTTACCCCAATGTCATGTACGATCGCCAGTTCAGTAAAGTAGTTGCCAATAACCCTTCCACCCAGCATTATTGGAATTACGATGTATTTACACTGGTATCTTCTTTGCCAAAAGGGGAGTTGGATCCGGAATTTGCCAAACGTCAGGACGACAGTTTAAAGTACGAAAAATACACAGCACGCATTGGGGATACTATTTTCACCAAAAAGCACTACCTCGTGGTGGAAGGGGTTACCAAAGCGCCTAAACATCCGGAATATCAACCTGAACGCGGAGACCTGGCAATCGGATTGCAGATGCGTGCTTATTCCTTGGATCAACCTAAATTCTATCAGGCTAATCCAATGCTGTATTTGCGTCCGGCGAAAGGTGGTTTTTCTCTACAATCAGATATTGGCCCGTTGCAAATGAAAATCCGGCTAACAGAGGCCTCCATGGATTATATTTTTAAGGCTGAAGAATCCCTGCAATACGAAAAATTTGGGGTTAAAGAAGGTGAAGTCATTGACTTTAAAGGATATAAAATCCATTTTACCCAGGTTCAAAAGGATATAAAGCATCCATCCTATGCAGAAGAACCCGGGGATATTGCAGTAGCAGCCGGCCTTGAAATTACTACGCCCGATGGTCAAAAAGCTTCTGCTGCGCCTGTGTATTTGATCAGAGAAAATCAACCATTCAGTTTGAAGGATGAGTTGCCGGCTTTAGGACTGCATTTCCGTTTTGAAAACATTGATCCTAAGAATGGCATATTAACCATCGGTGTTGCACAGACGCCCGCAGACCAGGCGGGTATTCCTTTGGAGATAGCAGAAGATGCAGCAAGGTCAGACTACATTGTACTGGAAGCCATTATTTTCCCGGGCATTAATTTGGTTTGGCTTGGAAGTCTGATGATGTTGCTGGGATTGGCAGTTGGGCTATGGCGTAGATTCTTAATGGATTAAAACCATCCACTTACGCTGATTCTTATCATCTGGCGCTGTTAAACTTTTGCAAACCGATTCTTACAAGATTAAGGATCGTACTACTTTTGCACCTGAAACGAGCAGTGGACAGTTTTGAGCAAATACAGGATTAATAACCATTTCCTGAACGCACAAAACTTTCATTCATCGATTTTTACCATCCTATTCAATTACATTCTACATCAAAAGCATGGAAAGGAACAAACAAGTACAGATCGGTCTGCTCGCCTTGCTGGCTATTCTGTTGATTGCAAACCTCGCAGGTGGAGGTTTTAAAAACTGGTTCGGCAAAAGCGAAGCCGAGAAAATTCAAGAGTCAGCGGCTGCTTTTGGCGGCAGTTCTCAGCAGTCCGGAAATATTCCAGGTACTAATGTGAATGCTGCAACAGCTCCAGAAGGCCCTGCAACCAGCATCCAGTACATGGAGCCTGTCTTCGATTTTGGCTCAGTAGATGAAGGCGAAATCGTTAAACATGCCTACAAATTCAAAAATACTGGTTCCGAACCGTTGGTAATCAGCAATTGTAAAGGCTCCTGCGGCTGCACCGTTCCAACCTGGCCTAAAGAACCTATCCCGCCAGGTGGTGAAGGCGAGATTAAGGTTGAATTTAACTCAAAAGGCAAGCCTGGTCCACAAAGCAAGCGAGTAACAGTCACCGCCAACACTATGCCGACAGAAACTTTCATCGAGATTAAGGGTGAAGTTCGTGGCAAGGAACAACCTGCTGTAAAAGGTCAATAATTCGATCCTTCGACTCAAGAGGGTGTTTCAGACGTGATTTTTACCGCAGAGGCGGAGAGACGCAGAGGTTTTGATAATCAAGTTATTATTCCTCTGCGTCTCTCTGCCTCTGCGGTAAAAACAACTGCTGACACCCTCTTTTTTTATTTTCATGACAAAGATTCCTATGCCCCTCAGATGGGCAGATTTTGATGCCAATTTTCATCTGCGGCATTCCGTTTATTATGATTTTGCTGCTACGGCGCGATTGGAATTTATGGGCAAAGCGGGCCTTAGCTATGAAGCTATGCAGCAAGAGCACTTCGGGCCAATTCTGTTTCGCGAAGAATGTATCTTTAAAAGAGAAGTCAGACCAGGAGATCAACTGTTTATTAACCTGATAGTTACCAGACTGCGCCGAGATTATTCCCGCTTTTCCTTCCGCCATGAAATAACTAAAGCAGATGGCACTCTTTGCGCCATACTGAACATCGATGGTGCCTGGATGGATACCGTACGCCGCAAATTGACTGTTCCTCCGGCTTTTGTGACAGAAATGTTCCAGAAACTGCCCATGTCAGACGACTTTGAGTGGGAAGAACCGCGGCTGGCCTGAGTTATTCAGGCGTCAATCCATTCCACCACATTAACTTCCGGATCATACAGCCACTTGGCCTGCTGTAATTGTTGCAGCCTGATTGTGCCTATCCAATAACGCGCATTGGCGGAGCTGTAGCGTTCTTCAATGGAGATGAAGTCCGATTCATCTACCTGCCCTTCAAAGGCATGTCGGACATACACTTTTAGTTCGGTATCTGTAGTGTCAAAGAAGTTGCCGTTCTGGCTGAATTTTCGGTATTCATACTTGTAATGGTATCTCAACGCCGAAATATCAGATAATACAGCGCAGCCGGTGGCCTTGTCTCCCGCGCCTTTTCCCACAAAAGTCTGATGCTCTGAAAAGGCGCTCTCCAGCGTTACGGCGTTGTACTCATTCCGAACATTGGCATAACGGTGTGTCCTGTGCACGAAACGAGGAATGCAATAGCCACCCACTTTGTCGGATTCACGGTAACAGCGGGCAATGAGTTTGATCACTTGCCCCCTTCCCTGCGCAAACTGGATATCAAAATCATTGATCCTGCCAACACCCAGATTCAGCACTTTTTCCGGCGTCACAAATACCCCGAAAGCATGAAGCAGCAGGATACACAGTTTGAATTTAGGATCGAAAGCATCAATATCCAGACTGGGATCACTTTCAGCAAAGCCGTTTGCTTTGGCAAAGGTAAGCGCCTCCCGGAAACTGATGTTTTCATCAAAAATCTTGCTCAGGATGACGTTGGTGGTACCATTGAAAATGCCCTCCACAGAGGTGAGCAGATCGTTGTCATAGTATTCTTCCAGATTTCGGATAATGGGAATACTGGCACAACAAGCTCCTTCATATAAAAATGGGGCGCCTGTTTTTTGCTGCATATGGTACAACTCTGGCAAACGATGAGCGATCATCTTTTTATTGGCAGAAACCACAGCCTTGCCACGTTGCAAAGCACCGGAAACAATGTCAAATGCTGCATCGGCATCATCAATCAACTCCACAACAACATCAACCTCCGGATCATCCAGAATTTCAAATGGATTTGTTGTGAAAAAATGAGCGGGAACCGCTCGGGGTTTATCCGGATGCTTGATGCAAATGCGCTGGATATCAGCCCTTATTCCTTTCGTTTCATGTAATACTTTCCACAACCCTTGTCCAACACAACCAAAGCCAAAAAGTCCTATCTTCATGAGAAAATATGTATGAGGGTTAACGTTAAACAGTGACTGCCGACTCTGTGAAAGCGGTATGATTCAGGCTTTGGGTAATATCTGCACACAGATCCTGAGCTGCTTCAATCCCGCAAGAGAGTCTGATGAGGGAGTCCTTGACACCGGCCAGCAGACGCCGTTCTCTGGGTATGCTTTTGTGGGGCATGGTGG
>DLXL01000503.1:15793-18503 GCA_003448025.1 Saprospirales bacterium
TTGTGGGGCATGGTGGCCGGGTGGGCCGCCAGACTTTTTACCCCACCCAGGCTTTCGGCTAATCTGAAATAACGGGTATGTTGCAAAAAAGCCTTCGCAGCCTCTTCTGTATCTTCCTTCAATGTAAATGTCACGATTCCCCCGAACCCTTTTTGTTGCGATGCCGCCACTTCATGTCCCGGGTGCTGTGGCAAACCCGGATAATAAACGGTATCTACCTGAGGGTGAGCGGCCAGGACTTGAGCGACAGCCAGGGCATTCCGGCAGTGGGCTTCCATGCGCAGTGACAGGGTCTCTATTCCTCTGATGGTCAGCCAGCTGTCCCAGGGGCCGAGGATATTTCCGCAGGCATTTTGTAAAAATTTCAGTTGCTGCCCCAGTGCCTCATCCCGTACAGCCAGCAATCCTCCAATCACATCGGAGTGACCGGCCAGGTATTTGGTAGCTGAGTGCAGCACGATATCTGCGCCCAGCTGCAACGGTTTTTGAAGTGCAGGACTGGCAAAAGTATTGTCAACTACTACCAATGCATCTGTAGCGTGTGCATAACGGGCTATGGCAGCGATATCAGCAATTTTAAGCGTCGGATTGGTGGGTGTTTCCAGCCAAACCAGTTTGGTTCGCGGAGAAAGAGCGTTCAGGATGTTGGCTGGATCGCTGGCGTCTACATAGTGGACTTTAATGCCAAATTTCTCGTACACGTGGGTAAACAGTCGAAATGAGCCGCCATAAATATCATCCACAGCAATGATCTCATCGCCGGATTTCAACAGCTTCAATACACAGTCGATAGCGGCCAGCCCTGAAGCAAAGGCGAGACCTTTGGAGCCATCTTCCAGTTGCGCGATCAGGTTTTCCAGTACCAATCTGGTAGGGTTGTTGGAGCGTGCATAATCAAACCCTTTGTGGACTCCGGGCGCTTCCTGCACGAAAGTGGCTGTTTGGTAAATGGGTACAGATACAGATCCGGTGAGTGGATCAATGGGCAATTGCTGAATAATTTGTGTGATTTCCTGCATTTTTTCAGTGTTTTTAATGGTGAACCATCAAAACTTACCGAAAAAGCCGGTGCCGGGTGTTGCGTACTGCTTGCCGGGGAAGGGAAATAAAAAATCCCCTCCGGCAAGCCGGAAGGGACTATTTCTTGCGCAGAGAAACAGGCATTGCCTTCCGACTTATCTATTCCGATTTTTCAATCGGAACGGAATTGGCACCTTAATCGCATTTGCGCTAAATACGGTCAGGTTGCCAAGGCTTCAACGGGCCGGTCCCTCTGCCTTTCTGGATAAGTCATCCCTGTTTTAACAGGGCGTTTGATAATGAACTGCCGCAAAGTTGTGCATCTCATGGTCACTTTGAAAAACATTCCAGGTCATTTTATGGAAATATTAACGATTGCATTGGAGGAACGACTGTTTTAGTAGGGATACACTTTGGTTGATATCGTATTTTTGCACTTTGTAAATATCTAATCTGCTCATGAAAGCTTTATTCCTGATTACCGGTTTTATCCTGCTCTCCTCGTCCTTCTATGCACAAGATGATGGAATGATTACCTTCAATTTAGAAGATCGTTCCGGGTTGTTATCCACGCTGTTTGATGCAGATTCCCTGAATGAATATGGAGAAGCTCTTTGGGAGCCAATCACTTTTGCCGATGGATTGCTGGCTAATATTTCAGACGATGGATGGATGCATACGCGGTTGGATACGCTCTTGTTTTATGAGGTCTTCGATATTAAAAAGGCGGTAGCTGTATTTGAAACGCTTCATTATGAAAAAGGGGAAGTTTCAGATTGTCAGAGTTGTGGAGCCGTATTGAGTTTTGCTATTTTTGAAAAAAATCCATTCGGCGTATGGGGCATCGAACGATTTGCCAAGCATTTCACAACCCTTGGAGCTCATGGGTATGGTGGTGAGGTTGGGCTGGCTCAGTTTGGGGAAAATCAAACTTGCCTGAGCCTGCAAATGAGTTGGATGGGCCAAGGCATTTTGGCTGAATACCTGACCTTTTTAAATCTGGACAACCTGGAGCGGGTGTTTAACCTGACCATTCATGAGGATAATCTGGGAGCCTTGGGGGAGGATTCGGACCGCGCCTACTCTTTTGACAAAGCCATTCACCTTCTGCCTTCTGTGGAAACCTTGAGTGGATGGTGGGAGTTTGATCTGGTGACACAAGGAACCCAACCTGACAATGACGTGGAGCGAGCATTGCCGGCTAATTCGGTTGAAAGATACGCTTATGACTGGGATACCGGAACTTATATGAAGGTTTGCCGGTAATCAAGACTAATTTCGGTGCGGGCCTCTGCCGCCACCATGATTACCTTGTTGGTGCCCGCCACGGTCGCCAAAATGACCTTTTTCCCGCTCCTTTTCTTTTTCTCTAATCTCTGCAAATCCAAAACCCAATTGAGGATATTCACCAAAACCTGCATAGTAGCAAAACTCCATCAGGGGTTCTGGCATCGCAACTTCAAAATCATAAACAAAGCCACGAAGTTGTTGTATCCCGTCAGAATTTGGCTTCAGGTGAATAAGCCTTGACTTTGCTTGCCCAAAAAGCCTGAAATTCATAGGGTAGGAAGGATCAAGGAGTTTAAGTGTTGCAAGTGACTTGTACAGATTAGCCGCTTTGAACCTTCGCACGGCATGCGTGAAGAAGCTCACATCATAATCCGGATGGTCAGGCATTAAATAAGGATTG
>DLXL01000410.1:0-2286 GCA_003448025.1 Saprospirales bacterium
TACAAATCTAGGACATTAGAACGAATTAAGCAACCACTATACCCTCCTCTTATTATTGGGTATTACAGGATTTTTGGGTTCTTTCTTCCGCGCGTGGGGCTTTTGACCCAGCGCACCCACGTGAGCTGCCAGGCATTGGTGAATGACTCCTGGGCCAGATTGATGCATACATTAGCTTCGCCACTCACGGACGTTGCGCTGGGTCAAAAGACCCAAGCGCGGCGAAGGGATGCCGGGATGCTATGGGGATAGGAAGACCGGGCGGGGTGAAAGTAGCCGCTTTAGTGACAGCCTGGGGCATACCGGAATCGTCTGTCAGGGCGGAGATTGTGGGGGGAAATGTACATTCGGCGGAAATGAGTGGTTAGTCCTGGTGGGTATTTTTGTCATTACCATGTTAAAATTTTATGTAAATTTGCAATTGAAAATCAAAATTGCATAAAATGATCCCCCGGGTTCTTTCTACTCAGATCACCGAATTACATCGGTATTATCCCATCGTTTCTTTATCAGGCCCCAGGCAATCTGGTAAAACTACCCTGCTTCGGCATCAGTTTCCGGACTTGCCCTACAGCTCAATGGAAGACCCTGACCAGCGACGTTTTGCGCTGACCGACCCAAGAGGGTTCCTGGATCAGTATCCGGATGGATGCATCATTGACGAGGCGCAATTGACGCCTGAATTATTCTCCTATCTGCAAACCAGGGTGGATACAAATCCCGGGTTAAAATACCTGATCTCCGGTTCACAAAACTTTCTGTTGATGGAGAAAGTCACGCAATCGCTGGCAGGGCGCGTTGGGCTCCTGACTTTGCTGCCTTTCAGTCAGCATGAAATACCTCATGCGGTGCTGGATGAATGGATGTGGAAAGGCGGATATCCCGCTTTATATGACAAAAAGACCCCTCCCGGGATTTTTTTCCCAAACTACCTGCGCACCTACCTGGAAAGGGATGTGCGTAGTTTGTTGAACGTTGGAAGTCTGCTCGATTTTGAGCGCTTTATACGGCTTTGCGCGGGTCGTACAGGACAGACCCTCAACCTGTCCAATCTTGCATCGGATTCGGGTATTAGCGTCAACACCGCAAAGGCGTGGTTATCTGTTTTGGAGGCATCCTTTGTCGTTTTCCTTTTGCCTCCCTATCACAACAACTTCAACAAGCGCATCATCAAAATGCCCAAACTCTACTTCTGGGATACGGGCCTGGTATCCTGGTTGCTGGGTATATCCGAGCCGAAGCAGTTGAGTACACATTTTGCGGTAGGCAGTATTTTCGAAAACGCAGTGATCGCAGAATTGGCCAAACGGCTATACCATCGTGGTGAAATACCCAGAATGTATTTTTTCCGCGACAGCAACGGCAACGAAGTGGATCTGCTGCTCGAGCAAGGGCTTGATATTTTCGCCATTGAAATGAAGTACGGTAAAACGGTCAATGACGACTATTTTAAAGGTCTGAATTATTGGTCGCGCCTCACCGGAAATCCAATCGAGCGGGGCCGGGTCATTTATGGCGGCCATACGGCTTCAAACAGGCAGTATGGCCAGGTTGTACCCTGGGATAAGTTGGATAAGGTGTTATAGGGTACCCGAGCGCGGCGGTGGGATGCCGGGGGGCTATGGGGCAGGAAGACTGTGTGTGGCGGATAAACGATGGCAAATACTGATGTTTAGCAAGGCGGATTAGTGGATATTTCGCTCTAATTGGATGTAATTGGATAAAAAAATGGATGTATTTAAAACCCAAACACTAAAAATAACCCATGACTTCCTCCGTCTGATCGGAGAGATTGACGAGTTTAAAGGAGCATGGCGAGCGTTCGGCACCTTAGCGCCGGAGCGCCTTTCTGCCTTGCGGCATGTGGCGACCATCGAAAGCATTGGGTCTTCAACCCGAATTGAAGGAAGCAAACTTACTGACAGAGAAGTAGAAAGTCTGCTTTCAAATCTTGGCCTTGAGGCGTACTCAGGGAACTATCCGCACGAACACTCCTGACTGGGCGCCATGGTTGTTGTTTTTCCTGAAAGCGTTGCGACAGCAAATGCATAACCTGAAACAAAAAGTGGAAAAGGAAAAAATACTGCTTGCCAAACTTCCTGAGCCATCTGTCGCCATTCTTGACCTGCTGCGGAAACATGGCCGCCTGTCTGTTGGGCAGACCAGCCAAATGACAAATGTGAGCCGCAACACCCTCAAGAAACATTTCCAGTCATTACTAGACCGTGGGCTGATTGAATCTAATGGAAAAGGGCGGTCTGTTTGGTATAGTTTGAAATAAACGCC
>DLXL01000410.1:2419-2861 GCA_003448025.1 Saprospirales bacterium
TTGGTATAGTTTGAAATAAACGCCTTCCGCCGCTATTAGGCCTTGTGCAGGAAGACCGGGCATCTGGAAATACCAAGAATCCTTACTTTTACCCAAAACAACCCTGCCATGGCCATTCCGGATCGCCAGCAACGTCTGTTGCAAAAGCTTATAGAACAAGCCCAGCCCAGTTCGCTGGAAGAATTGCAGCATTTATTGAATTCACTAATAGGCTCACCCTTACCCGAGATCCCGGAGGATGATCTGACACCCCAGGACCGGGCCTTCGATCTGGTAGACGAAGCCTGGGAAAGCAGCGCAGCTAAAGGAGCGTCGTTAACCTGGCAGGCACTCGAACTTTGGCCGGATTGTATCCCTGCCTATGAATACCTTTCTGCGGTAAGCAAATCAAAACAACAGCGCATTGCCAACATCGAAAAAGCTGTGGAAATCGGGCAGCGTT
>DLXL01000410.1:3005-3445 GCA_003448025.1 Saprospirales bacterium
AAGCTGTGGAAATCGGGCAGCGTTTGTACGGCGGCGAATTTCGGAAAAAACACACCGGGCATTATTGGCAAATTACGGAAACCCGCCCATACATGCGTTGCCTGGATGCACTGGCGCAATTCAACGCAGAAGCCGGAAATCTTTCAAAAGCCATCGTAATCTGGGAAGATATTATTCTCTTGAATTCCTCCGACAATATGGGGGTTCGCCAAAAACTCCTGCCCGCCTTTTTGCGACAGGCCGACCTGAAATCCTACCGTCAATACCGAAAAAATTACCCCGAAGACACTGCGCCGATGCAATTCAATGATGCCCTGGCCGATTTCATGGAGAAGGGCGCTACCACTTCTGCCGGCAAGCAACTACAACGCGCCTCCAAAAGCAGTCCCTTTATCGTTCCGCTGCTGCTCCATCAGGCGCCTCCGGCAGAGCTTCCCGAC
>DLXL01000410.1:3562-5040 GCA_003448025.1 Saprospirales bacterium
CCTCCGGCAGAGCTTCCCGACACTTATGCCTTTTTCAGCCCAGAGGAAGCCATCATCTATGCCGCCGAAACCTGGACATTGTGGCGTGAAATACCAGGCGCTCTGCTGTGGCTGAAAACCTTTCAATCCGAACAAAAAAACCGCGTTACTGGTCTGGCAATCACCGAATTATCCCAAGCACAGCAGTCTATGCTGCTTCGGGATCCATACTCCCCGATCAGTCCTTTACGCCTCCGCACAGACCTGAAAGATGAGCACGTTGCACATGTGCCTTTTATCCCATTCTGCCGGGCATTCCTATCCGAAATACAAAAAGCACAAGCGCTTAAGTTGACCACCAAAAGCAACCTGCCCCGCGCTTTGGTCCATTCCATGTATGACCTGCGCCTGTTTCCAAGTCAATATATTGACGATGGAACCTTAAAACTGCGAGGGGAGGATAATTTTCCGGAACTGATGATAGCGCATGCACTTTGTGGAATAGCTAAATGGATCAAAAAGACCAACGGCAAAGTGAGTCTTACCAAAAAAGGGATTCAGGCGCTGCAAAGTGCTGATGCACAGCTTTATCAGGAATTATTGAAAATCTACACACAACAATATAACTGGGCTTATACTGAACAGTGGTCGTTTGGCGCGCCGCATACCGGACAAACAGGATGGGCCATGATACTGTATGAATTACTTCGGCAGGGCGATACGCGGCAACCCGATCGCTATTATGCGAATTTGTATTTCCAATTCTTGCCACAGTTGTTGCAGCAGTACCGTCCTTCCCAATACTTCAGCCCATTAGACAAAGCCACATCCGATCTACGGAATCGCTTTTTTGACCGTTTTGGCAGGCTTTTCGGCTTGGTTGAAACCGAAAAGAATACAGAGCAGCCAACCGACTTTACGGAGCTGGTAGTCAGGCGCACCGAACTGGCGGCGCGCGTGTTTGAGTTGGGATAGGTTACATCAGAGCCAAGTACTAAACTCAGGGCAATTCGCTCTATACCGGCATCTCTTTCCATCCGGCCACCACAGCATGCGTCCGATTTTGGAAAGCATCGCCGCCATAAATAACATGGCCTAAAGCCGCCGGACTGCCTGGAGTCCGTCAGACTGATTACCGGCATTTTCCGGGCGCATTTTTTCGGAGAGCAAACGAGGAATCATGGTACAAATGGAATCAACAATTCTTACAAATCCGGAATGCCATGTCGGATTTGTAAGAGTCGTTGATTTTTCAAGCGTTGATGAGATAAGAGGATTGAGGCTCTTGTGAGGAAGACCGGGCGAGGCGGGATACAGCCAAAACATCCTGATGGTTTTCTTGAAGGTCAAATTTTATTTTCTGGGCGATGAATTTCATCAATCGAAGTTGCACTTTAGATAGATCCTGATCTCCGATCAATTGCCAAACGACATGAAAATGATTTGGCATAATGACAAAAGCGAAAACGGAGACGGTGCCTTCTTGAACAAGGAACTCC
>DLXL01000065.1:0-3117 GCA_003448025.1 Saprospirales bacterium
GTCAACCGTCAACCGTCAACCGTCTACCGTCAACTAACTTGCCCTATGATAACAACACTTAAACATCTGCTGCTATTCACATTGCTTCTTCTCTCCTCCACGATGGCTTTTGCCGCACATATTGTTGGAGGTGGCATCACTTATGAATGCCTGGGTCCTGCCTCCGGTGGAATACGATACCGGTTCACCATGAAGATTTATCGCGATTGTGGCGGCGGCGGAGCAGGGTTTGATAACCCGGCCAATATAGCTATCTACAATGGTTCCTATGAAAACAACGACTATTTCGATGATTACCAAATTAATATTGATGACGTATTCCCATTAACGATCAATGAACCTGATTGTATTGACAATCTGCCCAATTTGTGCTTGCAGGAAGGTATTTATGTTTGGGAAGATATTCTGCCTGTCAGTGATCAAAGTTATTTTGTGGTGTATCAGCGCTGTTGCCGTACCAACGCCATTGCCAATATCTCTACTCCCGGTGATATAGGCGCTACCTACTATATTGAAATTACTCCTCTGGCTCAACAATTGTGCAATAACAGCCCGGTATTTAATAATTTCCCACCCATAGTTATTTGCAACAATTATCCTCTGGAGGTAGACTATTCCGCTACCGATGCGGAAGGTGATTTGCTGGTGTACAGTTTCTGTGCTCCTTTTGCCGGCGGCGGAAACATTCTGGGCGGTCCGGGTTCCAGCGGTTGCAACGGTGTAGTACCTAATCCTCCATGCGCACCACCATTTACCGAAGTGCCGTTTATATCACCAAACTACACTGCTTCGCAACCTATGGGTGGCAACCCGGTGGTGAGTATCAATCCGTTAACCGGAATCATCAGCGGAACGCCGCAACTCAATGGACAGTTTGTAGTGGGGGTATGTGTGGAAGAATACAGAAATGGCCAACTGCTTTCTGTAACACGCCGTGATTTTCAGTTCAATGTAACAGATTGCGACCCGCAAGCCACCGCTCTTGTGGCATACGATGAACTGCTCGGTCCCAGTCAGTACGCTATTCGAAAATGTGATGGATCTACCAGCCTGACCATCATCAACCAGAGTATTCCCCAAGCCAACATTCAGAATTTTGAATGGACCTTCGATCTCGGTGGTGGCAATGTGATTCAAAACTCCACCAATTTTGATCTGCCGATAAACTTCCCGGGCCTGGGCGTTTACAATGGCATCCTGGTGCTCAACGAAGGTCTCGATTGTGGCGACACGGCCTTTATTAAGGTGGAACTCTATGCGCCGCTTAGCCTGGATCTCGGTCCGGATTATAACATATGCCAGGATACCAATATCCTGCTGAATGCAGGCCCCGGCTTTACCAGCTACCAATGGCAAAACGGCTCTACCAGCCAAACCTTGAGCATCAATGGTATCGGGGTGTACTATGTGGAAGCTATTGATCCTTGTGGTAATGTATTCCGGGATACGGTAACGGTGAGTGGTGGAACGGCTCCAGCAATCAATCTGAGTAATACGAGCATTTGCCCTGGAGGGTCGGCCAGTTTTAGTGTACCCGGATTTGCCCAATATGCCTGGACCGGCGCAGGTCTCAACTGCAATACCTGCGAAAACGTAACGGCATCGCCAACCGTTACAACCAATTATGCTTTGGTGGCCTCTACCTCGCTGGGATGTACCGCCGAGGCCAATGTAACCGTAGAAGTGCTGCCCACGCCCATGCAGACCTATGTGATTGATTTTTATCCAAATGAAACAGTCACCATTGGGGGGCAAACCTATAACCAGTCAACTACTTTTACGATTCCGGTTGCTTCTACCACAGGCGGCTGCGACTCGTTGAATACCTATATCCTGGAGTTGATTCCTACCACAATCAACCTGGCTTGCCCGCCCAACATTACAGTTGCCATGCCGTCGAACGCAAGTTCCATTCCGGTGAATTATGCCAATCCTACCGTAACTACGGATTGCCCGGGAGCGTTACCCGTGCCTGTGCTTACACAGGGCCTTGCTTCCGGAAGTGCTCTCCAGGCAGGATTAAACACGGTTTGTTATACGGCCAGCAATACCTGTGGCAATCAGGATAACTGTTGTTTCACTATCATGGTCAGCACGCTCAGTATCCAATGCCCGCCCAACCAGAATATTGAACTACCGGTAGCCGCAACCACGGTGGTTGCAAACTATGCAGCACCCGCCACCCAAACCAATTGCCCCAATCCGGCAGTTACGCTGAATCTTACACAGGGACTCCCAAGCGGCGGAGCCTTCCCGTTAGGCGCTAATACGGTGTGTTACCAGGCCACTACTACCTGTGGCAATGTAGCTTCCTGCTGCTTTACCATTACCGTACAGGACCCGCCGCCTCCATGTGATATCAAAGTGATCGGGTGCATGAAATTTGAATTGCTGGATATTCGCCTGGATTCCATCAAGCAGCCACGTTTCCGTATTCGGGCTACTAATTTCTGTGCGTCGGAAGTGAACTATATTCTCAACGAACTGCCTCCGGGCATTGTGGCAGTAACTCCGGTGGAGGGCAGTATTTACACGGCGCCCAATACCGCAAACACTTATCTGGTGCGCAATCCCAACTACTCGCCGTTCTATTCCGTTCGCTACAAATCGGTTTCACCGGGTTTGAAAAACGGCCAGTCGGATGTGTTTGAACACCGATTGCCGCAGCAGTCTTTCCCGAACAACTACATCCACATGTACGGGAAACTGAAGAACGGAGAGGGTTTTGAAGCGTACCTCAACACCTTCTACTGTCCGGTCCAACCCTGGATGGGCAGCCGCCCGGAGGAACGGGATTCGCCGGAAGAGCAAACGATGGAAAACCTGATGCTTCGCCCTAACCCCACACCCGGACAAGTTTGGGTGGATATGCAGGCCTGGATGGATAAACAGGTGAGTATACGTGTGTTCAACACACTCGGGCAGGAAGTACTCAGCCAACAGTACACGGTCAATCAGGAATGGCTCGAACTCGATATGAGCCATGCACCATCCAACGGGCTTTATTACCTTTTGGTTCAGCCGGAAGGCGGAGTGAGGGCGAGTGCAACCTTCGTGTTGGAAAGATGAGAATAAAAGGTTTACTGACTATCCGCATGATGTACAGGAATATGATTT
>DLXL01000065.1:3312-3433 GCA_003448025.1 Saprospirales bacterium
ATAAGCAGGTTGCATATAAATCTGCAATTGAAAATCTATTCGGAAATAGGAAATCGAAACAAATCGGAAATCGGAAATCAGAAACTAATGCTTACAGTACAATATCAGGATAGTCAAAAAA
>DLXL01000065.1:3549-4173 GCA_003448025.1 Saprospirales bacterium
TACAATATCAGGATAGTCAAAAAAGGTTTTTACCGCTGAGGCGGAGAGGCACAGAGGCGTAAATAGTTGATTTTTAAACGCTCTGCATCTCTCCGTCTCTGCGGTAAAATTTGAGACAGTCACAGTTTTTTAAGCCCCTCTCTGTCTCAGCAGAGCCTCTCTTACTCTACCTTCATGATCACCTTATACTTATCATAATTGCCGTAATCTTCACACCCAATACCCTCGGTATTCACAAATACCAGCGTTTTGTTTCCGAAGGAGTGGAAATAATGCAATCCAGCAGGCGCACTGTTGGTCTCCAGGGTTAACACCGTGTCCAGCCCGGTGGAATTACTAACTTCGAAAGTGGCCTTTACAGAACCCTCCCAAAGACAATCAGTATTGCAGGGGCAACGTTCTTCCTTGGCGCCAACGAAACAAACGGTTAAGTCGTGATCTGCGAAAAAGGTGCATTGCTCCCAGGGAATAATAGCCGTCGATCCACTGGTTTCACTGGTATTTCGAATGGGATCGTTGTCTTCACAGGCAGAAAACACCAGCAGCGATAAACTCAGTGCGAATAAAATGGTAGGTCTCATAAGTCAGGATATTGATTGTTAAACTCCTGTCAAAATTAGCCAC
>DLXL01000174.1 GCA_003448025.1 Saprospirales bacterium
GGGCAGTTGGATTGGATGGTAACCAAAGGCGCTCTTTCCAGCATTATGGAGGTGTGCAGTTTTGCTGAAACAGAGGAGGGAAAAGTAGAAAGTATGGGCCCCGACATCCGTGCGGCCATATTGCAGCAATTTGAGCAACAAAGTGCCTCCGGTTTCAGGATAATTGGAGTGGCCTGGAAAAATGTTACCGGAGATCCTGTAATTAATCGGGATGACGAAAAGGACATGATTTTTTCCGGATTCCTTTTGTTGGAGGATCCGCCCAAACCCGGGGTTGCAGGGTCGATCCAGCAGCTGGAAGACCTGGGCGTTACCCTGAAGATCATTACCGGTGATAATCGCCTGGCAGCCAAACACCTGGCGGGTGAAATCGGGATTTCTTCTGAGGGTATGATGACCGGGGAGGAGATTCAGTTGCTTTCCGATCAGGCTTTGGCTCGTAAAGCTATGCATAGTCACCTGTTTTCGGAAATAGATCCCCAACAAAAGGAGCGGCTTATCAGAGCTTTACGATCAGGAGGCAAGGTAGTGGGCTATCTGGGCGATGGAATCAATGATGCCCCCGCCTTGAATGCTGCCGATGTAGGCATTTCAGTGGATACGGCCGTGGATCTTGCCAAAGCCGCAGCTGATATTGTTTTGCTGGAAAAAAAGCTTGAAGTGCTGCATCAGGGTATTTTGGACGGGAGAAAAACCTACCTCAATACGTTGAAGTATATTTTCATAACCACCAGCGCCAACTTTGGTAACATGTTCAGCCTTTCAGGGATTTCTCTTTTTTTGCGTTGGCTGCCTTTACTACCCGTTCAAATCCTGTTGATCAATCTGCTTTCGGATATTCCAGCCCTGACCATAGCCTCGGATCGGGTGGACGAAGAACAATTGAAGAAACCTAAAAAGTGGGATATCAAGCTCATCCGGCGTTTTATGATCTGGTTTGGTATTCAAAGTGCGGTGTTCGACTACCTCACTTTCGGGTGTTTGCTTTGGATTTTTCAAACCGGAGAAAAGCAATTTCAAACCGGATGGTTTGTAGAGTCGGTTTTGACCGAAATTGTGGTGTTGCTCCTGATTCGCACTAATCGCCCGGTCCTGAAAAGCCGGCCTTCGCGATGGCTGCTCGCGACAAGTTTATTTGCAGCAACGGCAACCCTGTTGTTGCCGCACATCGCACCCGGAGCTTTGTTTGGCCTGGAACCATTGCCTGTACAACTGTTGATTTTCCTCCTGTCTATTACCTGTTTGTATGCGTTTTTAGTGGAATACAGCAAACAACGATTCTTCCGTAGGGCGGGATATTGAATCTTGAAAAATCAGCATCGGCTATGACCTGGATCATTTTTAGATTGTCGGCGCCAGGTGCAATTTGCGGCAAAATTGAATGCCATGAAAAAAGGTATATTTCTTTTATTCCTGTTGAGTTTGGGCGGTTTTATGCTTTTTACCGATTGCAAGTCGTCGCGCAAATTATCCGCAGAAGACAGTAGTTATGCCTGCCCTAACCATCCTGAAGTAACCGGGTATAAAGGGGATCGTTGCCCTTCATGCCATGCCAAAATGAGGGTTTCTCATGCGCCCGCTATATTTTGTTGTCCTGTACATCGGGAATGTACGAGTAAGGTGAGTGGGAAATGTCCTAAGTGTGGCACTCCGATGGAACAACCTGTTCAGCCTTGGAATTGTCCGATGCATCCAGACCAAAAGGGTCGTAAAGGCGAAAGATGCCCTAAATGTAATATGCCATTAGAAGCGCCCAAGCCGGGTAAAGGAGTGGGATAGTATGTTAAATTTCAGGCAATTCTGCAGATACCCTTTGCCAAAAGGAATCATCCAGCAGTCGGGCGCCTCCAATAAGCGCGGCATTCTCCTTTAATTGAGAGAGCCGTACATGCGTTGTTACCTGTGCTTCATGCAACCCCTTTTCCAGCGTACCCCGGAAATGCGAGAAGGTATGGGCAATATTGCCGCCAATGATCAGTACTTCTGCCTGAAATTGCTTTAACGGCCCGCTTAGGCATAATGCCAGGTTTTTTCCAAAGGTGTCAAACAGTTCCTGGATATAGGGGTCCTGTTCTGCTCGTTCTATCAGCTCACGCACCCCGGATACCGTTTCACCGGTATGAGCGGCATAAGTCTTGACAAACCAGCGCGTTGAAATATAGTCGTCGGCAATACCGTCCAAAAAGGGCAGGTGCCACAGACATCCCTCCTTGGGCACACTTGGTCCACTCACCACCGGTACGCCGTCCAAGGTGAACGCCGATCCGAATCCTGTGCCAAGGGTGATCGCTACCACTCTTCGATATGATTTGCCTTCTCCTAACCAGGCCTCCCCAACTGTAAATGCACTTGCATCATTTAGAAAGCGCATGGGCATTGGTTTGCCTGATATAAGTAAAGGCTGCAGATGGGTGGGGATATGCAAGCCATACAGATTCCTGAACTTATGTTGCATTTCCGAAACCCCGTTGGCATAATCAAAGGGGCCGGGTATGGCAAATCCAATTCCGGCCAGGTCGTCCGGGTGGATATGGGCCAGGGTTTCATTCAGGGCTTTTGCCCAACACTGGAAAATATGATCTGCAGATGCTTCATGGTGATACGATGCCCGAGCCTCAGAGCCAACTATCAAACGACCTTCCGTTATTTGAACAGCTGCACAGGTAATATGAGAGCCACCGATATCTACGCCTATAGCATATGGTTGTTGCATGGTTGTGCAAAT
>DLXL01000071.1 GCA_003448025.1 Saprospirales bacterium
GTTTGTTTTTTTTTCTTGCTCTTTCCCTCTCCTTCCCCTCACTCTACACCCCCCCCCCCCCCCAACCCTAACCCGACGGATTATTTAACATCCCAACCCATGAAATCCATTTTCAAATCCTGCCTGATTATTACTCTGTTGGTTTTGGCAGCCCTGGTGGTGGTAATCATTCATTTTTCTTCTGACAACAGCGTTTGGGGAAGTGAATGTGGAATGGCTGCAGGTCCATGTGAGGGAAAAAAAGTAGCATTGCCGGAAATAAAGGGTCGAAAGGCGCATTTTGCCGATTGTCCAAACGGCCGAATCGGTTTTATCGAGGGGAAGGGGAAAGGTCTGCCCGTATTGTTCAAAAAGGATTTAAAGGGGACTATTTTGTGGGCATATCAGTTTGATACAGAATCTAGTTGCGGCATACCTTTGATGACCATAGATACACTGGAACTTCAGCGGATTAATGGAGAACCCATGCTCCGATTCTTCAATAGGACCTATTCCGAGCCTGGAATTTTTTATCTGACATCAGACTATAACTTTGATTGCCTTTGTTTGAGTCCGATGTAATCAAAAACCACCCAAACCGATTATGACACCGCCAAAATGGTTCAGCACTGCTATCTTCTTGTTGCTGGTTGCACAGGCCAACGCTCAACTGACCGATTACGATGCCATTATTCAGCCCGTTGACGCCAAGGCGCGCGATATTGCGGAATACATGGTACAACTGGCCTGGCTCAATAGTCCGGAAGGTCGGATTGCTGAAGCGGAGTTGCTCAATGCTAAAAGCGACAACAAAAACATTCGGAAAGAGTGGATGCGTGATGTTAATGCCTCTTTCAACCTCAACGAAACCAACCTCCGTGGAGCCGATACCCTCGGCAATGTGTTCTTCCCTCGCTATAATTTCGGTCTTACCCTGAATTTGTACAATATTCTCAGTCAGTCGGAAAAAAATAACATCGGCAAACGCAGGATGAGCATCGCCGAGGAACGCATCCGTCAGCGCAAACGCGAAATCCGCGCTGATGCCCTCAGCGCCTGGGCCAATTTCAAACTGGCCCGCGAAATTTTCAAGGAGCGTAGCACCGTTGAACTTGATCTAAACAACAATTTTATCCTCATTCAGCAACTGTACAAAAGCGACGAAGCCACGCTGGAACAGTACACCACCACTTCTGCCGCATACTACCAGGCCCGTGAAGCCCGAATTCGTGCCCAAACCGAAATGGATATTGCCCGTTTCCGACTGGAAGAGATCATAGGGATCCGTTGGGACCAGATACAGCACCCGGATGCGGAACGGTAGACGGCCTACGGTGGACGGCTTACGGTAGACGGATGGTTTTAGGGAAATATTCCGGAAATACGTTGGGCATAATTCTACCTTTGCCGGTGAAAAGGCGCAAAGCCCCCCCTTCAAGGGCTGGGGGCCAGGGGCCGCACGCCAACTCAAACACCAAAACACTAAAACACTCAGGCACTAAAACACTAAGGCACTAAAACACTAAGTAATGAAAAATCTGCCACTTATCCTTAATATCATTCTTTTCGCTCTGGTAGGCCACTTATACTACCTTAATTCGAAAAAATCCGGCGGAAATGCGCCTCAGACCATTGTACCTTCTGCCGCACATGCCGGTGGCGCACGCATTGCGTACGTGAATGCCGATACCCTCGATGCCAAATATGAATGGCTAAAAGAACAAAAAACAGCCATCGAACAACGCCTGGCTAATGCAGAAAAAAGTCTGGCAGGCAAGGAAGAAGCCCTGATGAAGGACGCCAATACCCTCCAACAAAAATTCGCGGAGGGCAATATGACCCAGGCAGAAGCCGAGAAACAACAGGCTGCACTGATGCAACGCGGCCAAAAGTTAGAGGAAGAAAAAATGCGCCTCAGCAAATCCCTGAGCGAAGACCAGAAAAAAGCGTTCGACGACCTTTACGCCAATGTAGAAGCCAAGCTCAAAACCTTGTCGTCACAGATCGGTTACGATTACATCTTGTCGTACTCCCGCGGCGGACAAATCCTGATGGCCAACGACAGCCTCGACATCACCAAACAGGTGCTGGAACTGCTCAACGCCAAGGATAAATAAGCATCCACATGGCGCTCATTTCCCTGCGCAAGGCCACTGAAGCCGATATTCCGCAAATCCGTAGTCTGGCAGAAAAAATCTGGTGGGAGCACTACCCGGAAATCATCAGCAATGACCAGATAGCCTATATGCTGGAACTGATGTACTCCGAAGCAGCCTTGCGCCGTCAAATGACAGAGGAAGGACAGGAATTTTGGCTCCCGGAAGAAAACGGTCAGGCACTGGGTTTTTTGGCCATAACCCCTCCCCCTTTAGGGGCCAGGGGAAGGGCCGGGGGAAGGGCCGGGGAGGGGTTTCTGAACAAATTTTACCTCGATTCCCGCGAACGCGGCCTGGGAACCATCGTTTTTGAGTTGATGCTGGCGCGATATCCGGATCTCAAAACGCTGCGTCTGCGTGTAAACCGGCGGAATTACAAAAGTGTCAATTTCTATTTCAAAGTGGGTTTCCGCATTGAGTTTTGTATTGATACACCGTTTGGCGAAGGCTACGTAATGGATGATTTTCAAATGATTTACCGGGTATAACATGCTTTCCGTTCATTCCGACGAATATTTTATGAAACAGGCGCTCGCCGAAGCGCAAAAAGCCTTTGAAGAAGGCGAAGTGCCTGTAGGGGCCGTCATTGTTTGCGAAGGCAGAATCATTGCCCGTGCACACAACCAAACAGAAATGCTCACGGATGTGACAGCCCATGCCGAAATACTGGCCTTAACGGCTGCCAGCAGCTATCTGGGCAGCAAATATCTTCAGGATTGTACCCTGTATGTCACCCTCGAGCCCTGCGTCATGTGTGCGGGCGCGCTAGCCTGGGCGCAACTTGGCCGGGTAGTGTACGCTGCCTCCGACGATAAACGCGGGTTCATGCTTCACGGCGGCAAAGACCTCCTGCACCCCAAAACCAAACTGGAAATGGGCATCATGCAGGAAGAATGCGGGCAATTGGTGAGTAGTTTTTTTAAGGGGAAACGATAGTTAGTTTTTACCGCGGTAAAACTACTTTTGCTTAAACTGAGAGTCTCACTCCACAGTTAAGCATTCAGCACTTTTAACGGAAATTGCAAGCCAGCAAGACGGATTCAACGAAGTTTTGCGGATGATCTACTCATCTACAATTTTAACATCAAATGTCCCTTCATGAAAGTAGAATTTGCTGGGGTACAGCTGA
>DLXL01000317.1:0-1243 GCA_003448025.1 Saprospirales bacterium
CAACTCAAACACCCAAACACTCAGACACCCAAACACTCAAACACCCAAACACTAATATGTCTACTTTTGACCTGCCTGTTAACCATTCAGCACGAACCAATCTTATGGCATCCACCACAAAAAAAGTTGTTAAAAGCCCCGTGCTCAAAACATCTGATCTGAGCACAATCCCCACCAATCGTATTGTAACCCTCGACGAGTTCATACTTCGCTCTGAAAAGGACTTTGATTACGCTACCGGCGAATTGACCGGCCTGCTGCGCGATATTGGTGTGGCCGCTAAAATCATTAACCGGGAAGTAAACAAGGCTGGTCTGGTAAATATATTAGGAGTGGCCGATGGTTCCGAAAACCAAAGCGGCGATACTCAGCAAAAACTGGATGTGTATGCCAACGATCGCCTGATCGAATGTTTGCAGAACTCCGGCGAATGTTGTGCCATGGCTTCAGAGGAAAACGACGACATCATTCATGTACCCCCGGTTGGCTCCAAACAGAGTCACTACGTGGTTATGTTCGACCCGCTCGACGGATCTTCCAATATTGACGTAAACATGTCGGTGGGTACCATATTTGCCATTTACCGTCGCAAAAGTGAAGCGGATGGCCCGGCAACCCTGGATGATTTTCTACAAACCGGCACCAAACAGGTGGCTGCAGGTTATGTTCTTTATGGCACCTCTACCATGCTGGTTTACACCACCGGCCGCGGCGTAAACGGTTTCACACTGGATCCCAGCATAGGTGAATTTTGCCTGAGTCATCGCAATATGCGTATTCCGGAAAACAGCCAGACCTACTCCGTCAACCAGGGCTATTACTCTAAATTCGACCTGGAAATGCGTCGTTATATCGACCATTGTTCGGACTTGAACTATGGCCTGCGCTACATTGGCAGTATGGTAAGTGATGTACACCGCATTTTGATCCAGGGTGGTATTTTCCTCTACCCGAGTACCCGCAAGTACCCAAAAGGCAAACTGCGTCTGCTGTACGAATGCAACCCACTGGCCATGCTTATTGAACAAGCTGGAGGCAAGGCGCTCAACACCAGCATGAAGCGCATTCTGGACCTGACTCCACAGGAACTGCATCAGCGTTGCACAATTGCCATTGGTTCGCCAGCTATGGTAGATGAGTTGCAGGCGTTTATTGCCCGGTATTCGGCGCTACCGTTGTAAAAGGCGCAAAGACTAATACACGAAGGCGCAAAGGCACGAAGAGAGTGTCTCAAAAGTCGCTG
>DLXL01000317.1:1374-5687 GCA_003448025.1 Saprospirales bacterium
TCCCCCCCCCCCCCCTCTCCGGTAAAAATTACTTTTGAGACTCCCACTTCGTTATGGATAGAGAAGTTGCTAAAAACATTGAATCTTTGCGCCTTCGTGCCTTTGCGCTTTCGTGTATTAGCCTTTGTGCCTTTTAACATGTCTTACAAAAATGCTCCCATCTCGCCTTTAATGCGCCTGATTTATGTCTTTTTCAGGTGCTTAACCTGGGCGGGATTGAATATCTTTTATAAAAAACGGGTCATATTGGGTCGCAGTTATGCCCGGTTCGATGGTCCCGCTATTGTGGTCTGCAATCATCCGTGCACTTTGATGGATCCGTTGAATGCAGGGTTGCAAATACGTCAGGAAATGTTCTTTCTGGCCAATTATGGATTATTCAAGCATCCGGTCAGTAACTGGTTTTTTTCCAGGCTTTTTTGTATTCCGGTGAAGCGAAAAGAAGACGTGGCAGAGGGGGAGGCCAGAGACAATGAAGCGGCATTTGAAGCTTCCTTTCAACATTTGGAGCGCAACGGAGTGTTGTTCATTGCAGCGGAAGGAGTGAGCTGGATGAACCGCTATGTTCGCCCATTTAAAACAGGTGCGGCCCGCATTGCTTTGGGTGCTGAACGTAGACAAAACTGGCAATCAGGTGTAAAGATTATCCCGGTAGGACTGAGCTACGAAGCTCCCCGGCTTTTTCGCAAGCGGGTGGTGGTTGAATATGGACCGCCCATCGATCCCAAACCCTGGGCAGAGGCATACCTGAAGCATTCAGAGCAGGCAGTGGATGACCTTACCGAGCACCTCCGCAAGCGGGTGGAAGAACTTATGCTGGATTCCCGGCAGGAAAGCAGGGATACCTGGGTAGATCAAATGGAAATCATTGCACGGCAGGATTTGGAGAAAAAGCAGGGCATAACTGCCCAACAAGCATATTTGCGGCTAAAGGCCTTCTTGCATAAAAACGCAGATAATGAGTCGCTTGTGCAGCAAACAGCCACCTATTTTGAGGCACTAAAAAAGGCTGGACTCACGCATCAGGGTGTTTCTACACCAAGTGTGCCGGTCTGGCAATTATTGTTTTTGTGGCCCTTTTTCCTGTTAGGATATATATTTTGGTTTTTACCCTGTTACCTGCCGTATTTGCTTTGCCAAAAAATGAATATTTACCCTGGTTACGATAGCAACATCAAGATGCTGGCAGGGTTATTCACTTTCCCGCTTGCACTTTGGGGTGGTTGGGAACTGGTTTTTGCCCTTAGTGGTCAGCATTGGATGGCATGGTTATCTCTGCCAGTTTGGTTCGGACTGGGGTATATAGCGGAGTATTGTATGGATGTATGGGGCCTGTGGCGTGAAGTACGCAAGGCCAGAGCCTATAGGCGCAAACACCCAGGCCAGATAATGGCCCCTGCATTTACGCTGGATTAGAATTTTCCGCCATCTACGTCTTTCAAAAATGATATTAATCCGGGGAAATAGTGCTCCTGATCGTCCCACATGCACATGTGACTGCCGTTCGGACAAAGCAGGAAGCGCCCTTTTTGCACCTTTCCGGCCACCATTTTCATGTGCTCAGGATCCATGGTATCATGAGTTGCGCCTATTACCAGCGTGGGTGCTTTAATTTCCGGCAAGCGGGCAGTGACGTCCCATTTTTCCAGTTTGCCGGAAATCCCGAATTCGCTGGGGCCTTGCATACTGACATAGATGGTTTGATTGATCTTGTTGATTGCCCGGCTCATTGGATCCGGCCACTGCTCCAGAGGGATCCGGCAAATATGCTGGTTGTAAAAATGCGGCATAAGCAGTTCCATGTAACGCGGATTGGCAAAATCGCCTTTGGCCTCTATCGTCCTTATCTCGTTCAGCACCTCCGGCGGCATTTGTTTGGCCAGCACTTCATCTGCATATTTGCCATAATCCGGGCAGCTCATCATCATGTTGGAAATAATGAGCCCTTTGAGGTTATCCTGATATTTCAGGGCATACTGGGCAGCCAGGATACCGCCCCAGGAGTGCCCCAGCAGGTAAAAATTATCCTTATTCAAGCCCAGTGCCTGACGCACCTGCTCCACCTCTTCCACAAATCGCGGCAGGTTCCACAAACTGGTATCGGCCGGCTGATCAGAATAGGCACTGCCGAGTTGATCGTAGTAATAAAATTCGATGCCTTCCTGTGGCAGGAAACTTTCCATACATTCCCAGTATTCATGGGTGCAGGCCGGTCCGCCGTGCAACAGCAATACCTTGATTTTGGGGTTGTTACCAATCCGCTTGGTCCATACTTTGTATTTCCCTCCATCGAGCTGAATTTGACGAATACCGCCAGATTTGACCCCGGTTTCTTCATTTTTCAGGTAATCGCAAGCAGCAGGAGCCGGTGGAGCCTGCTGGCAGGATGCAAGGAGCAATAAGAAGAAGGTAAGCATGCGCATAGGAGGAGAAAGCTGGTTCAAGGAACAAGGTATGAAATATCGAACACCGAATAGCGAACATCGAATAACGAAGTGGGGTAATAGCATGACATTCGAGCGGAAGCAGATCCGTAAAAATGGTCGTTGTAACGGTTCCACCTTCCTACTTCGATATTCGGTGTTCGATATTCATTATTTACCAACCCTATTTCCGCACACCCGGCATCTCTCTGCCTCCCTGAAACAATACCATTTTATTCACCGTGCCTTTTTCATCGGGGTAAAATTCGATGGCGGCATCCACCACTTTCAGGAAAAAACGAGTGGGTGATTCGGAGTACATCTCGAAACGCGGCTGACCGGTGGCCTGGCCAAAGAGTTGCGTGCCTTCACGGGTGACTTTGATACTGAACCCCGGCGCCAGTTCGTATTCGCCTTCGAAGGGTTGGAGTTGTGCTTCCGAGCGTTGCATTTCTTGCCGTGCTGCCGGAAGGGGCTTGTCGGTTTTAATCCATTTCAGATTGGCGCCACTGCGGTCGTCCACAATGGCCTGGATCACTTTTTTGCCGGATTTGTCTTTTTCAAAACGGATGCGGGCAAAGGAGTTTTCAAAGAAAAACTGATCCGGACCATACGCGAACAGGTTGAATTTGGAACTTCCGGCACGCTGGGAGGTCAGCTGCCCGTTTTCCAGGCGGATCACGCGTTGTTCTTTGGCGTCGTTTTCATATACACCCACATATTGCTCCAGCTGTTGGGCATCCACGGGTATTTTTTCCGGCTGATAAGGCCTCCCGGTCACCAGTGCAGCCAGCCGTGGGGTAAGTTCGGAAGGAGGTTCGCAATCGCAGTTGGTGAGGATAGCCACACAAAGTTCTTCTTTGGGCAGGTAGATCATGTCGCTCAGGAAGCCGTGGATACCACCGCTGTGCTCAATGGTCGGGCTGCCCAGCAGATTCCCGATTTGCAAACCGTAGGCATACCGGTTTGGAGCGTCGGTCGACAATCGGTACGGCGTGATCATGGCCTGATACGATGCCGGCTGAAGCACTTTGCCGTTGTGCAGTGCCTGGCTCCAGAGATTCAGATCCTCCACCGTGGAAAGCAGGGATCCCGCGGCGTAAGGTTGTGTCATGCTAAGAAAGGGCGCATTTACCTGGGTACCGTCTTCATTACCCTGCGAATAACCCGACGCCCGGTTTTTGATCAGGGGTTCAGTATCGCCGTAATAAGAGTTTTTCATACCCAGCGGCTTGAAAAAGGCATCGCGGATGTATTCGCCATAGGTTTTTCCGGATGCTTTTTCAATGATATACCCCAGCAGAAAGTAACCTGAGTTGTTGTACCGGAACTCCGTGCCAGGATCAAAATTCATGGGTTTATCCTTGAAAAATTTGATCATTTCCTCCGGCGTAAAATCCTTGCGGTGGGTGGCGGCGTCCCATTCCGGCATATCCGTATAACTCTGGATGCCCGAGGTATGCGTGAGCAGGTGTTCTATGGTGATTTTTTTGCCTTGGGTGGGGTAATCCGGGATGAATTGGGTGAGCTCATCCTGGATGTTCAGCTTGCCTTCTTCGGCCAGTTTGAGGATGGCAGCGGCGGTAAGCTGCTTGGTAATGGAACCGATGCGGAATACATGCTCGGTACGCATGGGCACATTCAACTCCAGATTAGCCATACCAAAAGCCTTGTGATACAGCGTTTTACCTTTTTGGGTGATCATCACCGTGGCCCCGCTGCGGTCTGCTTTGTAATGCTCGGTAAACAGCCGTTCCATGTCGGCAACCTGGGCTTTAGAGAGCGATTGTGCGTAGATAGTGCTGCCAAGCAGCCCGAAAAAAAGTAAGATAAGAGCGGATTGTTTCATGTTATGTGGTCAGTTTTGAACGATGATACGATGGACGATGA
>DLXL01000317.1:5931-6413 GCA_003448025.1 Saprospirales bacterium
TGAGTGTAGCGAAGGGGATGATGTTATTGGGCACAACATCAGATAACCATAACCCCGAATCAGGTTACAAGATGGTATACAAAAGGCGGAAAAACCCGTCATTGCAGCAAATTTGCTCGACAGGGAAGGGGTTTTATAGGATAAAGTTGAGTCTGGTACCTGGTAGGGGCGCAAACCTCATAGGTCTTTAAAACCAATGAGGTTTGGACAAAGAGCGATCAACCCACTGAATATACAAAACATCCCATGCACAAAAGCATCACACTGGCCCTGACTATCTGCTCCACCCTTTTTACCTGCCTGCACGCACAACAGGTAGAGCGAAAACGCTGGCATACCTTCCCGGAAAATACCGATCCCGCCCTGCAGTCTGCCCGGAAAAGCACGATACAGCTGTACCGGCAACCCTCGAGTCCGGATTTTCATGGCGGATGTGTGTTTTCTCTGGAGGAAGGCATTGGCCGGTACCGGATTTTCCAAAA
>DLXL01000317.1:6764-7232 GCA_003448025.1 Saprospirales bacterium
CTGTATATAGATAGTGTTACGGTGGCGGAAAGTAAATCCTCTTTTTTCTATTGGGGCGCTACACCTCCTGTTTGGACGGAAACCACAAATATTACCCAAAAAGATATCCATACACGGGATTCGCTGATTTGCAGGTCATGCCATATGCCCAATTTTCGCGCCGTTGGGGATCATTATTTTCTGGTCTATTACACCGTGGATAAAAATGCGATGCATTGTATTGTAGACGGTAAAGACCTGGGCGTCATAGAAAGTTATTGGGCGCCTCAGATAGACGCCTGGGGCCATCTGTACATGCCTTGCGAGATCAAAGGCCAGGCGTTTGTTAAAACGGAAAAAGACTTGTTTGGGCCTGTAAAAAGCATGCAGAACATGAAGTACTCGAGTGGTCGGTTTGGGTTGCTGTTTACGTTTCAAAAAAAGGATGATCCCGCCAACCGGTCTTATTTGTACGATAACGGAACAGTG
>DLXL01000505.1 GCA_003448025.1 Saprospirales bacterium
TCTGCCATGATTAATCCTTATCCCCGCATAGGTACCTGATAATGAACTGCTGTCTCCCTTGTTTCCGGCAGAAAAAACATGGAGCAAACCTGGATACTCTGTGGTTGTCCGGTCGTATGCAAGGGCTCCGGCGCCGTACCAGTTTTGGATGTCTACACCATAAGAATGGTTTTGTACGCTGATATTTTGCGACCCATAATCCGCATCAGGCTGGAGTCCTTCGAAACTAGAAGATACTAACTGGCAACCTGGCGCCGCGCCTCCTCCTCTAAGGTTAGCATTGCCAGCGCCTCCTACAAGTGACGCGATGATACTGGCGTGGGTAGTTTGATTGGTAGATGCATTTGGTGATGCTATCACACGACCCCGAAGATCCACATCCGTTGTATCAAACCCATATTCTTTGATCGAAACCGTAATGCCTGACCCATTGAGCCAGGGGTCGAACTTTTGTACCACATTAATTTTGTTAACAAAGAGGTTTTGCCCGGGCACGGAGAACTCTTCCTGCTGGGCATATAATAAACACGGAAGCAGTATGCAGCAAGGGAGAATCAGATCTTTCATATAGTGAAAAAATATTATTCTAAAAAAATGCCTCAATGGCACACACAAATGATGAAACGACAGTCAATGGTGCAATGACCAATATTTCACGCACAAAAAAAAGACAATTTTTACCATGCATACCTACTTTTTGGTTTTTGATGCACCTTTGTCCCTGAATACCGCTGGTGTTCAATCCTTTCCATAAAATAACCGCACAACTGTATGTTTTCTAATGTAAAATCTTCCTTACAAGCTGAAATCCAGGGCATTAAAGATGCCGGCTTGTACAAACAAGAACGCATTATTACCTCACCGCAAGGGCCGGTCATTAATACCACAGCACAGGAGGAGGTGTTGAATTTTTGTGCCAACAACTATCTGGGACTGAGTAGTCATCCACAGGTAATTGAAGCAGCGATTGAAGCCATTCGTACCCATGGATATGGATTATCCAGTGTTCGCTTTATTTGCGGCACTCAGGATATTCACAAAGAACTGGAGCAAAAGTTAGCCGCGTTTCTGGGCATGGAGGACACCATTCTGTATGCCGCAGCATTCGATGCTAATGGAGGGCTCTTTGAACCACTTCTGGGGGAAGAAGATGCCATTATCAGCGATGAGTTGAATCACGCCAGTATCATTGATGGGATCCGCCTGTGTAAAGCCAAGCGCTTCCGTTATAAGCATAATGATATGAATTCATTGGAGGAATGCTTGAAAGAAGCTTCCGGCGCCCGAAGAAAACTTATTTTTACAGACGGCGCTTTTTCCATGGATGGCACCATCGCTCAGCTCGACAAAATTTGCGACCTGGCAGATCGCTATGAAGCCATGGTCGGCATTGACGAATGCCATGCCTCCGGATTTTTAGGAAAAACCGGACGAGGTACCCATGAATATCGCGGCGTAATGGATCGGATTGATATTGTTACCGGAACGCTGGGCAAAGCATTGGGAGGCGCAAGTGGTGGTTTTACATCTGCCAAAAAGGAAATCGTTGAGATTCTACGTCAGCGTTCACGCCCATATCTCTTCTCTAATACAGTAGCCCCCAGTATTGTAGGGGCAAGTATTAAGGTGCTCGATCTGTTGAGTTCCAGTACCGCACTTAGGGATAAACTGGAAAGAAATACCCAATATTTCCGTAACGCCATGACTGCAGCAGGCTTTGACATCATTCCGGGCGAACACCCAATCGTTCCGATCATGTTGTATGATGCGCCGCTTGCTCAGCAATTTGCAGCACGCCTCCTGACGGAAGGGATCTATGTCATTGGATTCTTCTTCCCGGTGGTTCCTCAGGGTAAAGCAAGGATTCGTGTTCAGCTCTCTGCTGCCCATGATCAGCACCATTTGGAGCGCGCAGTTGCAGCCTTTACGAAGGTCGGCAAAGAATTAGGGGTATTGAAATAAACGCCTTTGAACATGTGATTTTTTAGGAAAGACCGTGTGGGAGCCATTTCTCACACGGTCTTTTTATGGTTCGAAGCTGTATTTCCAGTTAAAAAGCGTAAATAGACAGGTTAGCCGCAGTCTTTGTCGAAAGCCTTTCCCCAAAATCCATGTGATTTTTGTAAATTTGACCGATTATATCTGATCAGATTTTGGTTATGTCTACAACAACATCAAGTTCACCCTTTCCTAATTCACCTTTGAGCCAGCCGCTGAAATGCATTATTGTAGAGGATGAACCACTGGCTGCCGAAATATTGGCGGAATATGTGCATCAAACGCCTTTTTTGGAGTTGACCCATATTTGTTACGATGCCATCAAGGCTTTGGATGTGGTTCGCCAAAATCCGGTAGATGTCATGTTTCTGGACATCAACCTGCCAAAACTTAACGGGCTGGAGTTCCTCAAAACGCTCCTGCATCAACCACGGGTGATCATTACATCTGCCTATCACCAGTATGCTGTGGAAGGCTTTGAACTACAGGTGACAGACTACTTGCTCAAACCTATTGAGTTCGCCCGGTATGCCAAGGCTGTTAATAAACTATTGAAACCTCAAAAACACGCAGATGCCATGGTATCAAAACCGGCTGAGCATCTCATTCGTCCATATTACTTTTTTACCGTAAGCAAGCGCTCTGTGAAAATTTATCTCGACGAGATTTTATACATTGAAAGCTTGAAAGACTCGGTTTCTATCGTAACGAAATCAAAATCCTATCACACACATTACCAGTTAGGAGAATTGGAAGAGTTGATGCGCTCAGATAACTTTTTGCGCATTCACCGATCCTTTATGGTTGCCATCGATAAAATTGAATCGTTTTCAGCCGCCGAGGTGGAAATTGCCGGCCGAACCTTGCCTATAGGACGGAGTCACAAACTTTATGTCATGGAAAAACTCGGCCGGAGTGTTCCTGCAGTTTGACTTTTGGGCTCAGATGTATACATTCTGAGTGCTTTATACCTAACTTTGTTCCTTCATGCAAAGTTTAGCCCAATCTTCAAAATCCAACCTTCCGGACGATGGCGCTCTGCTACGACGTTTGACCGATAATTTGGCGCGTTGGGCATTCACTGATTTTGAACAGGCACAGTATGCATTAACGGAACTGGGGAGGCTGATTACCCCCCGAAGTCCGTTCGATGTGCGTTTGTCCTATCATCGAAGTGCCGCTTTTCTGGAAAATCAATGGTACCGTTATGAACAGTCCCTGAATCATGCCCGTCAGGCTGTAGCTATATTGGAAAGCCTGGTCGATAACTGGGCACTGGCAGAGATTTGGGTCGACATTGCAGCCACACACCTTAACCAACGGGATTGGTCTGCGGCTGAAGACGCAATAGAACGTGCAAAGCGATACCTGGGTGAAGATGCACCTGCACGCCTGCATGCCCATATATCCTGTAGAGAAGGCTTTTTTTATCTGCATTTGGCCAATCCCAGAAAGGCGCTCGATTGTTTAATGGAGGCCGAAAAGGACTTGCTTGATCTGGATGAAAAAAATGCCAAGCTCAAGGATTGGTATATTAAAACTTTGACACTGAGTGGATTAGGAGAGCTGTATGAATATCTGGGAGAAGAAGAGAAAAGCCAGGAAGCTTACCGTAGTATTCTGCCAATTGTAGAGAAGTATAATCTCCGGCCTCGTTTGGCATGGCATTACCTGAATGCCGGACGAGCGGCATTGGCCAGAAATGAGCAGGATCTGGCCCAGGCTCACTTTGAAAAAGTGTTGAATGTAGCTGGCGCCGGCGAAGCAGAGGCTAAAACGCTGGCACTTAGTAATCTGGGTATTTTGGCTACGCTGGCTGGAAATGCACCCAAAGCATTTAACTTGTTTGGACAGGCCGCTTCTGATTATGACCCACCTGAAAAACCCTCGGATTTTACGAACCTATCCAAAATTGAAAGCTGGAGTGCCGGGTTGTATTTCCAATTAAACAACGTTACAGAAGCGGAACGGCATTACCTCCGCGCATGGGAAATAGGCAAAAAAGGGGGCGATTATTACCATTTAGCACAGGTAAGCCAAAAACTGGCCTCCTTGTATGAAAGTGCAGCCAATTACCAAAAAGCCTATGAGTGGCAACGGATGGTAACAGAACTAAATCAGACTTTTTTCAACCGACTGCGGGATAATGAGCGTCAGGAAATTGAAGCCAGGCATCAATTGGAGCGGAGCAGGCAGGAAAGTAAAATAGCCAGATTGCGGGTGGCTGGATTGCAGTTGCGTGCACTGCGTGCTCAAATGAATCCTCACTTTATGTTCAATTCCCTGAATGCCATACAAGGCCTGGTTACCTCAGGCAGAAATGCAGAAGCGGAATCGTATTTGGCTAAATTTGCCAAAATGATGCGGCATACCCTCGAATATTCTGAACTGGAAGAGGTGTCGCTGGAGCAGGAAATAGAATTTCTGGAAAGGTACCTGGATATAAACAGGAAACTCAGATTCCGTGACCGGCTGGATTTTCAGGTGATTTCACCCAAAAATGAAGAGCTGGATGAGTTGTTTGTGCCTACCATGATTGTACAACCATTTGTAGAAAATGCCATTGAACATGGATTGCGACCACGGCAGGAAGGCAGATTGATTATTCGGTTTGAAGTGATGCCCGAGGATGAAAACCTGTTGCGTTGCACCATCGAAGACGATGGTGTAGGGATCAACAAGGGGCGGGAAAAACAAGCTGCCCAGGCTGGCGCCGGCTTCCAAAAACACAGGTCGAGAGGCATGGAAATTACGAATGAACGCCTGATGTTACTTCATCAAATTCAACAAAGGCCTGGCGATAACTTTATTCAAATTTATGATCTGGCAGATATTACGAACGGAACTCGTTCCGGCACTCGGGTGGAGGTTTTGCTGCCAATATTGAACGGAGAGTGATTTTGGCTTAAAAAACAATATATTTACTGCTAAATAATTCTAAAAGTATTGCTATATTGCCAAACTTAACATTAACTTAATGTTGATTTGACCAAGACAGGCGCATGTCCAATTTACTTTTGTTGCGAGATTCCTAACCTCATTTGTTCTGAATGGCCGGATTCACCTCAGGGTTTAAAAACAAAATCTGTTATTCAGATCAATATTTTTTAACTACTAAACATCCATCCCTATGATGCTGGGTTTCATCGCAGATTTATCTGCGAATGCCTCAATTTTGCTCATTGTTTGTCTGGTTGCAGTCTGTGCTTTTGAAGCCATTAATGGCTTCCACGATACTGCCAATGCCGTTGCTACGGTTATTTATACCAAGACTTTACCACCTGTTTTTGCTGTTATCTGGTCCGGAATATGGAATTTTCTGGGTGCTATGTTTGGCGGTATCGCTGTGGCAATGGGCATGATCAAGCTCATGCCCTTAAACGATATGATGACCATTCCGCTGAATGAGAATATCGCCATGGTGCTGGCTATTCTTTTTACGGCTATCGCCTGGAATTTGGGCACCTGGTACTTTGGTATTCCGTGCTCCAGCTCCCATACCATGATAGGATCCCTGCTTGGAGGTGGTTTTGCTTATTATTCAGTACATGGCGGCGCTGGCCCCAACTGGGATAAGGCTAAGGATGTGGGTATGTCGTTGTTAGTTTCTCCTCTTTTTGGTTTTGCCTTGGCCATCCTTCTGATGTTCCTGCTAAGGGCATTAGTGAAGAAAAAAACGATATTCAAATCGCCGGACGAAACGAAAAAGACCCCTCCAACCTGGATTCGGGCCATTTTGATTGGTACCTGTACGCTGGTTAGTTACTT
>DLXL01000469.1 GCA_003448025.1 Saprospirales bacterium
CAGACCCTTCGCTACGCTCAGGGTGACAAGGCATCATCAGTGGATACGCCATGCATTGTAAGTCATTCACCGTCCACCGTAGGCCTCCACCGTCCACCGTAGGCCGTCCACCGTCTACCGTTTAAAAAGCACATGATGCCGGGTGTTATCGCCGCCACCGAAGTTGGTGGAGACGTGGTTGGAACGGTTTTCCACGTGCATGTATGCGTGGATCATGGAGGTGAATCCTTTTTTCAGGGCTTTTTTGATGAATCTGACGGAGAGCATTTGGGCCATGCCCTTGTATTTTTCGGCCGGATGACGGGCAAGGGTTTTGACAATGACTCGGCCGGGCTGGTACATATCCGGCACCGCGAAAAACAGTCCTGCCAGTTGATCGCCATCATAAGCCAGGTCAATCAACTCCGGATCAAGGATGGGCAGTACGGGTTGGTAGAGGGCTATGAATGCATCCTGGGCAATAGGGGAGAAGAGGTTGTTCTGTGCAAACACTTCATTGCAAAATGCGTGTACCGGCGCCAGCGAATCGGCTGAAAACGGGTGAAAGGAGATACCTGTTTGCTGAAAAAAAGCATCATCATCCACCGGAGGAATCAGGCTTTCCTCCAAGGGCACTTCCTGACTCACGTAGCGTTCTTCCACCTCAAAACCGGCCTCAACCCATTGCTGCGGATAATATGGCAGGTGGTTAAACTCCAGAAAATAAGGCGTTTTTAGGTTTTCCGTAAAGCGGTGTGCATGCCAGGTGGAGCCATTCATGGGGCCGAGCAGGTGTTTTTTGCCGCGCTGGCCGGCTGTTTTATCTGCCTCCTGAAACAGGGCCGCCGCCGCTTCTCCGGAGGTGGTACACTGGTAATTACCCAACATCAAACACTCCGGAAAGGAGGGGTTTTCGTAACACAGACAAAAAGCCTGCAATTGCCCGTTTTCACGCACTGTAATGGCCTGAAAGGCGCCTGAAGCGTTGGAAACGGAGGGTTTTTGGCTAGTATAAGACTGTGCAATCCATTCCTGCATTTCCTGAAGTAAAGTATCGCTAATAGGTTCGGATTGGGTAGTCATGGTTTTTCTATTTCCCGTTTGATATTGGAGATATTAGCTTTGAAAATACCCGCTACTATATAGCCGGTGTATTTCATTTTAATCACGTCGGTCCAGGTAGTTTTGTCGGCGCTTTTATATAGTCCGAAGGTGAGTTTTACCGAGCCGTCTGGTTGCGTGTCGTATTGTTGCCGGGTGCGCAGATCGCCGGTAGAAACCGGAAAGTGCTTCATGTTGTAAATACTGAGTTCCCGAAGTTTGTTGGCTTCCCATTTCACAATGTCTTCGTCCCATTGGATTCCTGTTTCATCTGCATTGCGAAAGCAACGTCGGGTGGAGTTAAGTTGTCCGTCGGGTATCTGATTCTGGTTGAGTGGAGTGATATGATCCACAAAAGACGACCAGGAGGAGGCATTTGCGGAGTTTCCCAGATAGGTGAATATTTTTTCAACCGGTGACTGAATCAAAATGCTGTTTTCCAGGCTGTACTCATTGGTTTCAGGATTTAGTTTGAAGTTGCTGAAAACCCAGAGCAGCAAGAGCAAAATGCTGAAAACCAGTAGTCCAATGCGCAGTTTTTTCATCATTATTTATGGATTGATCAGGTAAATCAATCCTATGGCAACCACAGGTATCGTCAGGTTGTCCCAGCCATTAACAGAAATGGCTTCTGTGATAGTCAGTCCCAGGGCCATAGCGCCAATATATAGCCACGGGGTTTGATTGATTTGTCCGCCAGGGTGGAATCCCCATAAAATAGCCAGACAAACCACCAAAAAGCCCAGCGAACCGCTGATGGTTTTGGCCTGACCAAATATTCTGAAGGGTCGGTAGCGCCATTTCTGACCGGCAAATGCAGCTGCCGGATCGGCGAGGGAGAGAATGAGCAGTGGGATGTAATAGTATTGCAGGTTACCGGTTTTCCACTGAATCCAGAAACAGATCAGCACCACCAGGGCGAACAACCAGCTACCATAGGATTTGCGTTTGATGGCGGTAATGGATTGAAACCAGCAAAAACGCTCGCACGCAAACAGGAGTCCGAGAAAACTGCCGCACAACACCGCGGCCTGCCAGAATTCGGTGAGGTACACCGGAAAACTGAGGGCAATGGCACCGGTGCAAACGTGCACGATTTTGCGCGTGGTTTCAGCATTTACTCCGAATTTATGGTATAAAATATCCGTAAAACCGAAGAGTGCCAGGTACAGAAGGGCATACAGGGCTAATGCTAGCATTTTTCAAACACATTGAATTTTTGATAGAAAAAACCAAGGTCGGGTGTGTTGATAACGGGTGTTTCCGTCCAGGATTCGTGCCGGATAATCCGCGGCACCATCAGGTTCCAATAGGCCACCACCGAGCCTTTGGGGGCATAGGCGTCCAAACGCTGTATGTTGTGTTCAAATGCCGGTGTGTCCATGTATTCAAAGATGTTGGACAGGTTGAAACGGTTGCTTTGCGGGTACTGCGCAATGGCTTCCTCAAAGGTGGCCAAATGGTATTGAATGTGGTTTGTTTGAAGCCATTTTTGAATGGCATGGTAATAATCAGGCAATACATACGGCGGGTATTCCTGCCCGAAACTTCCGGTGAGCGTATACCGCAGGATGTAGTTGTGCTGGCAGGCGGTGGATTGCAAATGGCGTTCCGCCATCTGAAAAATGAGCTCGCCCACGCTGCCTTCCACGTGTTTCATTTTTTCCGGCTCCCGCCCGAATTTGCCCATGACAGCCCTGCTGAAAAAGATTCGGAACAGGGCTTTCCAGCGCCAGGTGTTCCATTTTTGACCATAATACTGCTGCTGCTCGGCTGCGCTTTTGGGGCGCATAAGACCCTCAATCCGGCGTTTGCTGTGAATCAAAGGTAGAATATACCGGGCAAAAAGTCTGAAATAGCCTTCAAATTTGCCCTGATGCACAATGCCTTTGTGGATCAATCCCGGATTTTTCCGGAAAAAGGCGGTGGCTTCTGCTGACAGTCCGGGCGCCAGCAATTCAAACACGCTCCAGCGGTTCCCTGCTTCGGTGAAGCCTACAAAAGCCATGTAGTCTTCTCTGGGCAATCGCCGGATAGCTGTTTCCTTGAGCTGGGTAACATAAAGCTGCACCTCGTTGAGGTCTATGCATACCAGCGATGCCGGCGCCGCATGCAGCAGGTAAAAACTGTTGTCGCCGGCCGAGGCCACCGACAGGATGTTGGAAGAGCCGTTGATACGCAGCGCTTTGCCAAGCAAAAAGGCGTCTTCCCAACAGTTGCTGTATTTCAGAGGGTTGTTCATAGGATTTCAATGATGCCGGTTTTTCCGTTCATCCGGATCCGGTCGCCGGTTTTCAATAGTTTGGTAATGCCTTTAATGCCCACAATGCAGGGGATGCCCATTTCCCGACTCACAATGGCGGCATGGCTCAGGGTGCTGCCCCGTTCCACCAAAATGGCTGAGGCAGATTGGAAAATGGTGATCCAGCCCGGATCGGTGGAGGTAGTGACGAGGATATCGCCGTCCAGACTTTTTACCTCGTCGGGGGTGCGCAGGATCCGTACCTGCCCGGTCACTTCGCCGGCACAGCAGGGAATGCCGTGCATTTGTGCATCCGTAACGGGCACGGGCACATCCAGGTCCAGCTCTTCGCCGTATTCGTGAATACGCCCCGGCAAATCGGTTATTTCGGCGTAAGCGGCAAACTCGACCTTGCGTGCGCTCACGCGGGCGCGGAGTTCGGCGGGACTTATTTCCTGTTGGAAATAAGCGGCCAGCTCGGATTCATTCAGGTAAAAAATGTCTCTGAAATGATCTAAAACACCTTCTTTTTCCCATTTCTGCCCGATGGTCCAGAAGAAACGGCGCACGGTACCGAAGCCAAAAGTGCGGTCGAAACGCAGGTTTTCGCGGTCGGCAACGGTTTCGGCGGCTTTATGGGCCACGTAGCGGAAAATGCGGCGTTTAAGCCATGGCAGACCCGCATCGTAGTCTTCCGGCCGGGCTGTTTTGGCTGGGGTATGTTCGGTGGAAGTCTTGTAGGATTGCAGGATGCGGATGAGCGATTCAGGGTTTTGGCTAAAGGTGTCGTTTTCGAGTTTCAGTTCGCCGATACTGCGGGCGCCGTATTGTTCAATATAGGTCAGGATCAGCGCGCCGGTTTGTCCGAAATCCTGATGTACACAGTGTTCCCATACCAGGGAGGCGGGTTCGCGGCGGATTATTTCGAGGCGTTGTTCCTGTTCGGCGGTGGATACGATCCGGTTGAGCAGACGGGCCGGCTCCACAGATTTGAGCGGGAATTTACCCACCACCAGTTCGGTGTGCAGGTGGGGTTGCCCGAGCCATTTGGTGCATAGTTTTTCCAGTGTGCCGAAATAGATCATCGCCAGCAGGTCGTTGGCCAGGGGCGGCGTCCATTCGTTGACCAGGATATTTTTGAAAGAAAGGTAATCCTGCCAGACTTGAGCGGCAGGAATGGCGCTGTAATCCTTGTTTTTATAGGATTGAATCACGCCGGCCACTTTTTCCCGAAACTGCTGCTTTTGTTTGGGGAGCCGGGCATTGGTTTGCAACATCCGGAAAGCGGTGCGGAGCAGGTTCCAATACGAAGCCCATTTGCCTGGTTGCGCTTTCAGGCTGAAGGATACGCCGAGCGGTTCGGTCACGCCCATCATTTTTTCCATGTAGGCTGCATTGATCTGGTAGGCAGGCAGCATGGCCAGGGCCTTGTACCAATGGATCAGGTGGTAATACACCCGACCTTTGATATGGCCCAGCATTTCGTCGAACACTTCCCGGTTGGCTTCTACCTGTGCGCGCGGTACGCCCAGCATGAGGGCGAAGTTGTAATACACCGAGCAGTAAATCTTCAGGATAAAGGAGAATGTGAGCGGCAATGTGATACCCGGGTAGGATTCCACGATGTTGCTGTTGTCCCAGATTACGTGGCGCACATCGGCGCGGATGGTGGTGATGAGGCGGCTTTGGAGCAGGTAAAAGGTGTTGTTCAGGTAGCAGAATTCGATGTCCTGCGGGGAGCCAAGTTGTTTTTCCAGGCTGGTCAGTACGGCAGAAATTTCTTCCAGCTGGGTGTCGGAGAGCGCCGGCTCCTGTTGTTTTTCAGCAGGCAGATCCTCGTATTGCAGGGCGCCGTTCCGGTACACGAGTTGCTGGTTTTTTTCGGCGAGTTGTTTATCCCAGGCGCCGGAGCTTGTTTTCAGGCAGGTGTCTGCTACCAGATGGCCTGAAACCAGGCCTTCACCCAGACCGAACACGGCGGTTACGATCTGTTCGTTTTTGTAAGGTTTTAGCGGATTTTTGGAAAAAGCCACCCCGCTGGCTGTTGCCCCGATCATTTCCTGCACCACGATGGCCAGTTGTAATTGTCCGGGGTAGAGATCGTTTTGCTGGAGGTAAGTATTGACCCTTGCGCTGTGTTTGGCGGCGGCAACTTCCCGGATACTGTCCAGAAGTTGTTCGCGGGTAACGAACAGTTTGGTTTCAAACTGGCCGGCAAAGCTGTGCTGTTGTCCGTCTTCGAGATTGGCCGAGGAGCGCACGGCAAAGTATTCGGCGCCGGACAGCGATTCCAGTTGAGCCACCAGGTATTCCGGGGTAAGGGTTTGCTGATCGGCTTCTGTGAGCACGAAAAAGCGGGGCACCCGGTAGCCGAGTGTAGTGAGTTGCTGCAGGGCGGAAGCTTTTCCTCCTATGGGTTGCATATATTATTGCAGGATAAACGGCAAGGCGCCGATGTTCAGGTACATGCCCAGGGTCCATACGCCGGATACGATTTCGATGGCTTTGCTGCGTTTTTTACCGGGTTTTAGCAGAATAGCCAGGGCTACCAGAAGCGCTAAGCCGTACAGGCGCAGGAAACAGATGTACACCCAGGAAGGGCTGTTGATTTGCTTAGCTGCCACGAAAGCGGAAATCAGGGTGACGGTCAGTACTGCCAGCCAGAGGAATACGCCGCCTTTAAGTCCGTAGAGTTTGGTGTAGGAAACCACGCCTTCTTCTTCCATTTCCGGGCTTTTGATTTTGCGTCCGAATTCCAGCACCATGCCGTTGAAAAAGGATACCAGAAAGAACCACACCAGTGCCTGGGGAGGGTAACCGCCATCGGTGGCCCAGTAGGCGGCACTGGCCACGAGATCTACCAGCGGGATGATGGCCATATGGGATAAAACGTAGGCAATCTGGTGTTTTTTCAGCCATTCGGCTACAAAAAACTCGTGGTACATCAGGGTCATGTAGCCGATGCTGACGAGGTAGGTGATCAGAAACTGCGGGAAACAAAGCAGCAGGATGGCCTGGAACAGCAAGACGCCCCAGGCGATGCGTTTGAGTTCTGTGAGCGTGATGAGTCCGCGCGGCACCGGCAGGTATTTCCGGTACAGCATATCGTCTTCGTGGTCTTTGAATTCATCGGAAATGCGCAGGAGGAAAAAGGTGGTTGCGGTGAGCAGGAACGCGGCTACGTATTGAGGAACCGACACGAACCGGGTAACGCCGTCGGCCATCAGGGCATAGCAGATGGCTGAAAAGGAGAATATCCCGATGATGGGGATATGCGATTGCAGCGGGAAGCGTTCGTTCAGGTAGGTTAGGTATTTGTTGGGCATTTAGGAGGTCATTTTAGGGTCATTTGGGGGTCATTTTAGTGTAAATTTGGGAGAATTTTGTGAAATATATTGGTAAATTTAGTGAAAGGTTTATTGTACTTAGATGGATTTAAGTGATGATATTTAGTATTTATATGATAG
>DLXL01000291.1:0-3640 GCA_003448025.1 Saprospirales bacterium
CCATGCGATTGTCGGTACTCTCTGTCCCGGCCACGATCAGGTGGAAAAAGTCACCCTGATTCCCCGGGGGCAAGCGCAGGGGTTAACTTGGTTCACTCCCGATGAATAACAGGTTGAACAGCATCCATTTGAAGCGGCTGTTGAACATAGGGTCTTTGCGCAAAATGGGCCAGCGGTAGTCTTCCTCGCCGTCCCAGAACCGCCAGCTGTAAGCGCCACGACGGCTGAAATTATAGGTAAGCCGTATGCCCCATACGGCCACCAGCACAGCCATCAGGGTTACACGCGGTTCCCAGTCGGCCGCGTAGGCAAAGTACCCGGCGTATACGATGGGAATGACGCTCCAGAGTTTATCTACCTGACTGTTGTTGCCGGTGAGCTCGCCCACGATGAAGCAATAGGCGGCCACACCCAGCATCATCCAGGCGGAGGTGTGCAGCATGGTGCGCTGCAATGCAGAGAGCGGGTCATCCATGTAAAAGGCCACCAGCGGTATCACCACCAGGGCGACAATAAGCAGTACGATCGTTTTGAGCATGCCTGACAATTAGCTGTCAATGATAGTTAGTTTATGGCCAACTTCAAAAAAATGGGAAGTCCCTGGAGTATTGTTTTTTCGACAGTATGCAGCCGTGGGATTTTTTTGAGATGTTAGTGACCACTTCCATTTTTTGTACATTATAACAACTAGAAAGAGGTCTGCATGGACGCATGTTGATCCGCGTAAAAGGGCGCTTTAGGAAGGAGTAGATGCGTTAGTTAATTCAAAATAAACTTGCAAATTAAATTTTGAAAAACTACCTTTAAATGTAATGCACATTGATTATGTAACATGGGCTAATTTATATAATAACATGGAAATTGAATATTCCCCACATATCTGGTTTAAGCTGTACGGGTTTTGGAACAGATTACAAACGTTTGACATTCATCCTGAGGACTTAAGCGATGATCTACTTGAGCTATACGGAAGCATTAGTGTCTCTAATATTCCGGCATTTGTCTCGCTCACAGATGCATTCTCAAAGTTTGATGAGGAAATCGCATTGACTTTATTATCCAGCATTAATCCGGAAAACGACTTAGAATATTATTGAAAGCAGACATCGCAGATCTATCTTAACAGTCTTGACACTTTAGGTTTCATCGTGTTAAGTGGTGATGCTGAAACCACGTTAAGGGAAATAGCTGATTTAGATCGATCTAGGAATGGATCCGGCTTTTATCAGTCGTGGGTTATGTTGGACACTATAGTTGAACATTACCGGGAAAGCCCTGAGGATAGAATACCAGTAAATACACCAAAAAAATTTCTCTGGCGCCAAATCCGGCACAGGAGTACATAACGATTTTAAACAGTGACACTGAATACTTAAGGAATAATTTAGAAAGCATCGTGGTGTTCGATTTAACTGGTATGAACGTAATAGTGTTTGCTGAAGTAACATCTGGCACATTTTATATCGGTGATTTAGCGAATGGGATGTATTTTGTTAAATTGAATTTTGTAGATAATTCAAATTTAATTGCAAAAGTGTTAATTTCTAAATAAAGAAGAATGAAAAGAATATTTTCGAGCTTCATTTCTGTGCTTTTGTGCTGTAATGTTTTTGCCCAAATACAGGCAAACAATTGGACTTTTGGCGATAGTGTAGGGTTGTGTTTTTCTACAGCTCCGCCATCTTTCTTTTTGTCCTCGATAAATGTCCGGGAAACATGCGCGGCTATCTCAGATTCTGATGGAGAATTATTATTTTATTCAAACGGAGAAAATGTATGGAACGGAAATAACGAAATAATGCCTAATGGAGACAGCATACATATAGGAGGTATAGATATTCTCGGAGGCTCAAGCTACACACAGGGGGTTACAATCATTCCAAAACCCGGTTCAGAAACCAATTATTATTTATTACATATGTCCGGCCCTACTGTGCCGGATGATACAATTGGATTGGAATATACACTAATTGATATGGATTTGGAGGGAGGATTGGGAGATGTTGTTTCAAAAAACAATCACTTTTGGGTTGGTTACAGCGGGGAAAAAATGCAGGCGATCAGGCATGCAAACGGAAGGGACTGGTGGGTGTTGGTGCACTCAATTTCAGATATTGACACTGCTATGTGTTTTATACGGTTTCTGTTTACCCCTGATACAATAGAAGGCCCTTTTTATCAGTGTTATCCACCTGTAGAACTGGATGGCATTAAACTATATGGGAGCATCGGGCAAATGAAGTTTTCTCAAGACGGAAGTCGCCTTGCATTCACCAGAGATGGCTACCTGGAGATTTACGATTTTGACAGGTGCACAGGATTAGTATCTAACATGCGGAGTGTAGAGAACTTATTCTCCGGATTTTATGGTTGTGAATTTTCTGCTGACGGCAGAATGATATATACTACCGATATTGCAAGTATATCTACCGATGGCTATCTGCATCAATATTGCATAGATTGCCCGGAACCAATTGCTGAGACCAGAGTCACAATCTATAAAAATGAAGTTGACGATTACACCCTTGGGCAATTGCAAATAGGGCCGGATGGTAAAATATATGTACCGATCTTATGGAAGTGGTTGCCAAATGATGTGTACAGCGCAATTAATGGTAATTTAAGTGTAATAAATAATCCGGGTGAAGCAGGATTGTCTTGCGATTTTGATGCTCTTATAATTTCTCTTGAAGGCACTAGAGTAACTTTTGGACTCCCCAACATGCCCAATTACAACCTCGGCGCTCTTGCAGGAAGCCCATGCGATACACTGCTGGCGATAGATCCTGCAGATCAGGTAACTTTTGAAATAAAGGCATATCCGAATCCCGCGCGTGAAACCTTAAAAATAGCTTACTCACCTGCCGGTAAAATACTTGCCATAAAAACTTTTAATTATCTTGGTGAAGAATTACCCTTGATATTTGACGAAATTTTGGTTGCACGGGTTTCTAATATACCCACCGGATTTTATACAACTGTGATTTACATGGAAAAAAACAGTGCGAAAGTTAGCTGGGAAAAATTGTGATTAAATGGTTTGGGTACATACTTTGAACTCTGTAGAATGTTTAGCGCGTTAGGCATTCCTGAGAAATGCCACTGATCTGCGATGAATCAATATTACACTAACCCTTTAAAAAATTCCATCTTAGCAACGATCCCGCTGTTGCTGATCGGGAACAGTATCCTTTCTCAATGCTATATCGCGTGCACTGGCAGAGGGCAGCTTATACCTTCCTACCCATCATATACCATCACGGCTTCGGCCACGTGGTCAGGCGAGGAATACTATCGGATGGGCAATAACGATCTGACGATATCTGGGGCCGGAACCACATTGACCATTGACGGCCCTTGTATAGAATTCAATCACGCTACACCACGAGAGATCGTAATTGATTCGGGCGCTACATTGGTCCTCAAAGGTGGAACTAATATATACGGATCTTCCGACACTCCCTGGAAGGGAATTCGGATTAGATCCGGCGGCACCCTGATCATTGAAGGAACAACGGCACCCTTTAATGCCACGATCGCCTTTGCAAAGAATGCGGTTCTTGCTGAAAACACAACCTCAGAATCCGTATTCAGCATATCCGGGGCCTCTTTTTGTGATAATATAACGGGTATAAGCGTT
>DLXL01000291.1:3845-6489 GCA_003448025.1 Saprospirales bacterium
AAAGATCGGATATTTAAATTCCGGTATTTTTCTGGATAGGGTAAAGCCGACAACCGATTTTCTTGTTGGAGACGGATTGCAATATCATACCGGCTTAGAAAATGAATTCGAAGATCTGAAGGTCGCCATACATGCGTATTGTTCCAATGTTCTGGTGGCTGACAATTTTATTCACAACGTGGGAACCGGGATAAAAGCGGTCGCGTCACCCGCTTCACCGGGCCGTCTGCAGGTGGGACAGGAATACAACCCTTTGTTTCCACATAAAATATATAATGTGATTGAAAATGTCAGTGAAGGGGTCGTTGTTGCCAATAACGTGCATACAGATATTTACCAGAATAAAATAATTAGCGATTATAATGTAGGATCGGGCACCTATGCCATGGATAGGGGAATACAGGTGACAAATAATTGCCCGCATCTGTTCCTTAATGATGTTACAGTTGAGGGTTTCAATGAATTTGGAATTTATATAGATAATATAGCAGCAGCCGATTCCATTTTTATCAATCAATCGTTGATCCAAGAGCCCAGTGGCTTTAGTGAATCTCTTACACCAACAGGAGTATGGATAGGCGATGCCGCCGCTACACTGGTCAATATGAATGGCAATCAGTTAACCAACGTATTACGCGGAATTGAATTGCTGAATGTTGCGAGCCCGCAATTGTTTTTTAATCTGGTTACTTATGCAGCTAAGACGGATGCGGGCGGTGTCTATAATGCCTACGGCATTAAGCTTTCCAATTGTGCAGATGCTATTGTAGGTTACAATGCCTGTACGGGAAACTATACCTCCGGGCTGGAAGACGTGGTTCGTGGTGTTTATACGGATCACTGTACCAACTTTATGATCAACAATAACCTGATTGCAGATGCAGGTTACGGCTTGTATATCTATGAAACTTCAACTGAAGGACAATTGCTCTGCAATCTTATGGATAACTGCAATGTGGGGATCTATTTATTGGATATCGGCGGAGAAGTTGGGCTGCCACCATTGCATTCACCCATGGGTGATGATGATCCATCTGAAAATCATTGGCTGCCTGAAGCAACAGCAAACAGGTTCACAACGGATGAATACCTGTCAAACACTAAGGCACAATATACCATTTGGAATTATGATAATGCACCTCAGGCTTATTCGATCCCGGGATTCATTGCTGAATTGGAAGGCAGCGCACCTACTTTGGCAGAAATGGACCGGGAAGGCGAAGCGTGTTTAGCCTATTCCGAGTTCATGGGTGATGAAGGCGGTCTTAAAAATTCGTTGCAAAAATTAGAGCGTGATTTTTCTGTCTGGGCAACTGCTTATCAGCCGGATGGTCATGAATTTACCACGGGTAGCTGGTTTATGCACTATGAATTCTGGAAGCGAGTACATAGAATGGATTTTGAACCCGACGACCTGAACAGTGATCTGATAGCGCTTTATGAACATATTCGTACAACAAATATTCCTCTGTTTTTTGAACTAGACGAGGCGCTGTCCAAGGCAGATCACGCATCAGCAAGGCGTTTGATAGAAAATATCCATCCCGTGAACGACCTGGAACACTACTGGAAAGTAACTGCTCAAATTTACCTGAACAGCTTCCTTCCAACGGGTTTTTTTGAATTGAGTGAAGATGACGAACGCACATTGATGGATGTTTCGCGACTTAACGCAGGCCTTTATGGACCAGCTGTGTTCTATGCATGGGGGATGCTGGATACGGTCATGGAACATAATAAGGAAGTGAAAGCGTCCGGAATCTCAGACATTATACCTGATGTGGTAACGATCAGTCCGAACCCGGCAAGTGATCATATTAGACTTTTTGGCGCAACAGGCGCTGTGTATGAATTTGAAATGTATGATCTGTACGGCCAAAAGTTATTTGCAAAGCAAAATATTGTTTCCGGCGAACACATTTGCCTGCCGTATTTGGCCAATGGCGTTTATTTGATAACAATACAACATAATGCAGAAGTGATCAGAGCGGAGAAAATGATCGTTATACATTGATGTTTTTTCCAGGATCATCCTCTGCCGGTCATTTAGGAGTTTCCCAACTATTCATAGTTAACGGTTAATTGATCGTTCTCCCGGATGTTTAAACTATAGTTTTACTCCATAGGTCTGCAAGTTACAGCCGTTAACACCGACCTTTCCCTCGACAACAAAAAAACGCCGTTTTCAGAAACTTTTGCGCCGGGTATTCTGTTTGCACTCTGTCTGACGAAAGTCATTCTCTGACAAGCCTTTAGTGCGTATCTTGGCGCAGCAAAATAATAACCAACGATATATGGATCATCATCACACTTCCAATGGAACGAACGGCGCAGGCAAGTGCCCGTTTCCGCATGGCACTCTGCAGAAAAAAGGTGCCGGCACCGGAACCGGCAACCGCGACTGGTGGCCGAACCAACTGAAACTGAATATTCTGAGGCAGCACTCCGCGCTCTCGAACCCGATGGACGGCGGCTTTGATTATGCCAAAGCCTTTCAGTCGCTGGACTATGAAGCGCTGAAGAAAGATATCATGGCGCTGATGACCGACAGTCAGCCCTGGTGGCCGGCCGATTACGGTCATTATGGTCCCTTCTTTATCCGCATGGCCTGGCACAGCGCCGGCACTTACCGCATCCATGACGG
>DLXL01000291.1:6736-7019 GCA_003448025.1 Saprospirales bacterium
ATCAAACAGAAGTATGGCAACAAGATCTCCTGGGCCGACCTGATGATACTGACCGGTAACTGCGCGCTGGAATCCATGGGCTTCAAAACCTTTGGTTTTGGCGGTGGCAGGGAAGATGTATGGGAGCCTGAGGAGGATGTGTACTGGGGTTCTGAGACCGAGTGGCTGGGCGACAAGCGTTATGCCGGCGCCCGCGAGCTGGAGCACCCGCTGGCGGCCGTGCAGCTGGGCCTTATCTATGTGAACCCTGACGGCCCGAACGGCAATCCCGATCCGCTGCTGG
>DLXL01000497.1:0-2135 GCA_003448025.1 Saprospirales bacterium
GACGGTAGACGGTAGACGGTAGACGGCCAACCGTCCACCGTCTACCGTCCACCGTCAACCGTCTACCGTCCACCGTCTACCGTCCACCGTCCACCGTCCACCGTATAAACCAATCCATAGCTTCGGGATTGCGCATAGAATCGCGGTTGAATGCTTTATCCAGGGGCTTTTTCAGCAATACCTTTTTTACCGGCGTTTCCATTTTCTTGCCGGAAAAGGTGTAGGGTACATCCGGAATTTCCAGGATGTCGTCCGGTACGTGCCGCGGACTGTAAGCCGTACGCAGGGCTGTTTTGATGCGGGTTTTTAACTCGTCGGTGAGTGATTGGCCCGGCTGAAGGACTACGAACAAGGGCATCCAGTCAGAGCCGTCGGGCCGTTCCAGATTGATGATGAGGGTATCTTTCAATTCAGGGATCTGATCCAGCGCCCGGTAGATCTCCGCGGTGCCGATGCGCACGCCCTGCCGGTTCAGGGTAGCATCCGAGCGACCCAGAATCACCAGCGTATCGCGTTCGGTGATCTGGAGCCAATCGCCGTGCCGCCAAACACCCGGGTAATGATCGAAGTAGGATGCATGGTATTTTTCCCCATCCTTATCCCCCCAGAAGTACACCGGCATGGAGGGCATTGGTTTGGTGACCACCATTTCGCCCACTTCGCCGGGAGGAACCGGCTGTCCTTCTTCGTCCCAGCTTTCCATGGCACAGCCCAGGCAACGGCACTGGATTTCGCCCTGGTATACCGGCAGCAGCGGGTTGCCACCCACCCATGCCGTACAGACATCCGTTCCGCCGGCCATGCTGGAGAGCCAGATGTCGTCTTTAATATGTTCATACACCCATCCGAAAGCCTCCGGAGGCAGCGGCGAGCCGGTGGATCCGATACCGCGCATGCGGCTGAGATCGAACTGTTTGCCGGGAGAAATACCGGCTTTCATGCAGCTTACCAGGAATGGCGCACTGGTGCCGAAATGGGTGATGCCCGTTTTTTCTGCCAGTTCCCATAAGACATTCATGTCCGGATAGCCCGGGCTGCCATCGTACAATACAATGGTGGCGCCGGCCAGCAGTGCGCCTACCGTGAAGTTCCACATCATCCAACCGGTGGTGGAATACCAGAAAAAGCGCTCGCCCGGCCGGATATCGTTGTGGAAATGCACATACTTGAGGTGTTCCAGCAAATTGCCGCCATGGGAATGCACAATAGCCTTTGGAATACCGGTGGTGCCGGAAGAGTAAAGGATCCAGAGTGGGTGTGAGAAGGGGAGACGATTTACGATTTGCGATTTACGATTTGTGATTTGCGATTTGCGACTTACGATGTCTTGCCAGAGAGTGATGGGTTTATCAAGTTGAATTTCAGCCTGTTCGTTGAGGTAAGGGATGAAAACAACCTGTTCCACGCTGGGCAACAATTGGCAGATATCGCGCACGGTTTCCCGCTTGTCGAAGGATTTGCCCCCATAGGAATAGCCGTCTACGGTAATAAAAATGCGTGGCTGGATTTGTGCAAAGCGATCCGCTACGCTGGCAGCGCCGAAATCCGGGGAGCAGCTGGACCAAACGGCGCCTACCGACATAGCGGCCAGCACAGCCACCACGGCATGCGGGGAGTTGGGCAAATAAGCTGCAATACGGTCGCCGGGTTGGATACCTTGTTCCCGGAAATATTCTGCCATAGCAGCGGTTTGCGCTTCGAGTTCCGCCCAGCTCATTTCCGTGAGGGCGTGGCGTTCGCTTTGGAATATAATGGCCGGCCGGGCATCCGTTTTTTGTCGGAATACATGCTCGGCATAGTTAAGGGTGGTGCCTTCAAACCATTTATAACCAGGCATTTTGCTGCCGGTGAGCACCTTCTGATACTTACCGGAATGTTCGATGTGAAAATATTGCCAGAGGCTTTCCCAGAACAGTTCCAGGTGTTCTGTACTCCATTGCCACAGCGTGGCGTAGTCTTCAAAAAACAGCTGCTTTTCCGTGGCGAGCCAGGAAATAAAATGACTCAGGTGGCTATCTTCCTGCATCGTGAGCGAGGGTTGCCACAGCACTTTGGGCATGGAGGAATTGGATTCTGACATGGTGGGCTTTGATTGGGTGGCAAAGTTAATATTAGTGTTTGGGTGTTTTAGTGTT
>DLXL01000497.1:2318-4171 GCA_003448025.1 Saprospirales bacterium
GTGTTTTAGTTGGCGTTCGGCTGGGGTTGGGTTCGTTGAGTTAGATGTATCGGTCTTTGTGCTTATTATTCCGAATTGGGGTGGGATATTTAATAGCGAACTCAAGTGTTTCAACTTTACGATCTTCGCACCCTCTACAAGATCTGCCCAGCCGAACGCCAACTAAAACACCAAAACACCCAAACACTCAAACACTAGTTCAATGAACCACCTTGCGCATTGTTTTCTTTCTTTTGGCGATGAAGACGTCCTGCTGGGCAATTTTATCGGGGATTTTGTAAAGGGCAAGGAATGGCAGCGTTATCCACCTCAGGTACAAACCGGTATTTTATTACACAGAGCCATTGACTCCTTTACCGATAATCACCCGGCCACCGAACAAAGTGTGCGCAGGATTCGGGCGCTGGCAGGGAGGTATGCGCCGCCTTTGGTGGATATTTTATACGATTATCTGCTGGCTTTACACTGGGATCAGTTCAGCGAGGAACCTTTTGAGGTATTTGCCCAAAAAACCTATACTCAATTAGCCAACCGTGGGGCAGAAATGCCTCCGGTATTGTCAGAACGATTGCCCAGAATGTTGGAAGGCCGGTTTTTGCACGGCTATACCCACCGGGAAGGACTGGACTGGGTGTTGAATCGATTCAGCCTCCGCATACCAACGCGTTTTGATCCAAAGGCGCTTTCTGAAGCCTTTTTTGCAGATTTGGAAGGGTTTTCTACAGATTTTAAAGTCTTTTTCCCAGATTTACTACAAGAATCGAGGCGGTTCCTGCAACAAAATAAATAGTTTTGCCCGGTGCAAACAATCATCAGGCATTTACTGTGTCATGTACTGATCCTGAGCTTCACTGCTCCGGCAACAGGGCAGTTTGCGCCCAGGCTGCGCAATTTCCAACCTTCAGAATATGCAGGCCAAAACCAAAACTGGTCCATAGCACAATCGCCCGAAGGCTGGATCTATGCCGGCAATAACGGCGCCCTGATGGAGTTCGATGGCACACGCTGGCGACATTATTGGCTGCCGGAAAAACAAGCTGTTCGGACAGTAGCTTGTGGACCGGCCGGGCAGGTGTTTTGTGGCGGTTTTGCTGAGTTCGGATTTTGGCAAAAAGACGGAAAAGGGCGTTTCAACTATACCTCCCTCAGTGCCACACTTGGCGAAAATACCATAGAAAAAGAAGAGATCTGGCACATCCTGGTGCTGCCCGATGCCGTACTGTTTCAGTCGTTTTCCATGCTGTATAAGTATGATTATCAGAAGGTTGTGGCGATTAAGCCGCCTGGCGCCATCATGTTTGCCCAGGTGGTGAACGACCGGGTAGTAGTGCCGGTCATTGACCACGGTTTGTACGAACTGCTGGGCGATCAAACCTTCAGAGCCATACCTGGCTCGGAGGTGTTGAAGGATAAAATCGTTCAGTTTCTGGTACCCAATGGTCAGGGCGGGATCTGGGCTGGCACCTCCAACGACGGCATTTTTGAATGGCAGGATGGTCAATGCAAGCCCTGGGCGCATCCGTTGAATCAGATTTTTCGGAAAAAACAACTCAATAAGGCCGTGGCGCTTCGCGAAGGCGGCTGGGCCATTGGTACCATTCTGGACGGGGCTTACTGGTTGAATACTGCGGGGCAGTTGCAGGCACATCTTAACCGCGAGAATGGTCTGCAGAACAATACCGTACTGGCCATGCACCAGGATCGCACCGGTAATTTGTGGCTGGGGCTGGACAAAGGCATCGACCTGGCAGCCTTGCGTTCCCGACTCACGTTTTTTACTGACCAAACAGGCAAAATCGGGACCGTTTATGCCGCTGCTTTGTTTCAGGGACAATTATATATAGGTACAATAC